>JACCWJ010000035.1 GCA_013697705.1 Gammaproteobacteria bacterium
TGCTTCTCGGATTGATGTGAATTTGTTTCTGCCGCAATTATCATATTATCTCCTCATTAATTGTTGTGAGTGATAATATGCAGATTATTTTTAAAATTAAAAAGGTGTGGTTAAATTAGCGCTTACACCGGCGATTCCAGGGTCTTTATTTCCTGATCCCGAAAATTATATTCTCGATCGGTGACAGCGCTGATCGCATTGACTTCTCTGATCTTATGGCCCCACGCATTGTAGGTGTAGGTGCGGATCGGATGGATCGTGGTTTTTTTCACGTCAGTTAATACCGGCGTAAATGAACCATCTATTTTCGTCGGATAACTTTGACTCGGATAAACGGGGTTGCCGCGGGTGATTTGGTCACTTTGAGAAGGATAGCTGATTGGGGCTTCAGCATACGCAACCTCAAAGTGACCAACAATTTGACGATATAACCTATATAACTTTGTACTCTTACTTATTTAACCATTTAAATATTCAGAATCTCAAAAGGATCTTAACCTACTCTATTGTGGACAATCTAATTTTTATCTTTAAATTCCCCTATTAGTTCCCCACCTGATATTTTAAATTCGAGCCAGTTGTAAGTTTGCTCAGCAAACCCTTTAATGTTGACTAAGTCATCATTTAAATCAATTTCACATAATTGATTTAAATTTTCATAGTTATCCTCTGCTTGTTGAGTTTTAGACTTATTTCTTGCGTTATATGACGTTATTTCAATTTCAGCATAATTAATTATTTTTAAATAACCCTCACCTAATTCTTCCTTAATTCCATTAATTAAATGCAAGGCACCATCGAGTCTGAATGTAATCTCTTTAATTTTTTTATCAATATTTACATTTAGCACATTAAAATCAATGAAACTTAACTTTTTTAAAGCTTCTCTATTATGTATTTTCACATCGTTCTCCTATAGGGAAGTTCCGGTTTATATCCATAATCACTATTAATCTCTATGTGCGCTTCAGAGGACCTTCTATCCACTATCTCCAATTGATTGTTAAGAGAGTTTCCTTTTTTATCAAAAACATGAATATGGTAATAATCTGTGCCAACAGTATCAGGGGGATGAACATCAATGCGTTTATTTGAATATTTATCTATAAAAGATAAAAATTTACCATCTTCACTACCACCTTTGAACTCTAGACCTATGGATCTGAGATCTTTTACTAATTGCTCTCTTGAAACATTCTGCACATTTGCTAAATAGTCCTTAAGCTGAGTGCGGTTTAATCGTGTGGTCAAACCAATGGCACTCTTTGCCCCAACCTCTTCAATTATTGCAGTAGACCCTGCAACCCCTAGGCCCCCTAAAGCCATCTTAGATCCAAACATCTTACTAATACTGGCACCGAGTCCTGAACCTAAAGGTAAAGCAGACAATTCACCCAGCCTCTTCGCTCTTGTGATCGGATCACTGTGCACCAAATGATCCCAGCTATTTTCTACTCCATGAATCATATTCTGTACATTCTGAATGGGATGTATCCCATTATAAAAATTCATAGCTAATCCCACCGCAAGAGCGGTAGGATTATTCATTGCATAATCCATGGCATATAAAGGCGCGAGTAAACCTGAGACTACTCCTTCTCCATACGCCTCTGCAATTTTTCCTACGCTGGCATTTGAATTTACTGAAGAGGGTTGTTGCCATCGCTCTTTTGACCTACTCGGCGCCGCCTGATACCGCTGCATTAAATTCCCTTCATTCGGCAGCTCAAGGTCTTTCGGATAAAGGGATCTGTCAAAATTGCTGACTGCTTTTCTTTCCCAGTCATTCTCAAACACCTCATTGACATCCGCCCAGTTCTTCTTCGGCGCAGTGGAGTGATAAGGTGTTTTCTTTATCCCTTGCTCATGATTCGTCTTCCTCGATAAATCATCGAGCTTGTTCTGATTAGACCTTTGCGGTGAAGATTGCGCTGTGTAACTCGGCGCGGGAGTTTTCGGCGTAAAGTAACGCTCTATATCCCCAATCCCCGTATTCACAATATTACCCAACCCTTGCCCTAAGTAACTCCCTACTTGGCTGCCCAGTACTTGCGCTATCGTACGCTCTAAATCCAAACGCCCAGTGAGAACTAATTGACTCACCACCGGCTCCGTTAGGTGACTCAAACTCGGTAACTTTGTAACGCCTTGGCTCTCCCCGTCTGCTAACAAAATACTTAATCCCACCACCCGCATATCAAACGGCGTGTGATTGATCATCATTTCCGAGA
>JACCWJ010000036.1 GCA_013697705.1 Gammaproteobacteria bacterium
GTTGTTGTTGTTGTTGTTGTTGTTGTTGTTGTTGTTGTTGTTGTTGTTGTTGTTGTTGTTGTTGTTAGAGTGTGCTTGAGGTTCCTTCGCTTTAACAGCTAAATCATGGCGGGAACTCAGCCGATGAGTTGCTCCCAATAAACTATAACCATTAAGACGTGCCTGATCTGATAATCGAACAATTTTTGGTTGAGTTTTATAGAAATGCTTCCAATGTTCGAAATCCTGTTTAGATAAAGAAAACGCCGTTTTATGATAGAGTACACCATTTTTGATAATAGCCTCAGAATGGTACTGCGGTGTTATTTTAAGGTTAATCTTTTCAATTGCCGCTTGGACCACCGGTTTCGTAGCATTACCCCACCCCACCAAGTGATAATATCTATCCTCTTTTAAACTAAAAACCCAATCCTTACATGGAAGTAATTGTACTTTATTTGCCAGGTGAGTGAGCAATTTTTCCGCATTTGGAACAGTTAAAGTTATCATCCCATCAATAGCTTCAAAATCTATCGATGTATTGACAGGCATAAATTCTTGGCAAAGATTTTTATATTCGGCAGCTAGTAAAACGATATCTCTGCCCTCGGCTTCCTGTATATATTGCTTCTTTTTTAAGACATACACATACGTGCCCAGAAAATCAAAATCGATCTTAATTTGTGGCTGATTGACTGAGTAGGTCTTACTAATTGGAAGATTATTTTGCAGCGCCTTGTGGTAATTGGCATAGGGGCGCAAATCTCCATCCCAGCTTATGGACTCATAACCAAAATTTTCACGGATATAATTTTCCGTGTCTTGTACCAATAATTGATCATGTAATGGCTTATAATTATTACACCAACTTAGAAATTCAGACTCGTGAATAACAATCACATTCAAATGATAAGTGTTATTTGTATTATTTAAAGTTGATTTTGAGCAGGTTATTACAGATTGTGTAAATTTACATGTTTCAGGTTTAATTGTATTAAGCTCGGTAACCAACTTCGTTGTTAGAATAGCGACTTCCGGTATATGAAAATAATAATTGCTATCTGCAATTTTAAAAAATTTCCGCTCGTGGAAGTGCCTCTGCGGCATAAAACGATCTTGACAGGCCTTGATTTCCTTTTGAATTAATTGATGTTGACTGGATTGTAGAGTAATAATGCCATTTAACCTATCAAGAACTAATGCATTTTGTTTTTCTAGTTCATCGATATCGTGATCCGGTAATATTTGATAAATTTGATCCAAAATTCTTTCGAATTGTTGTGCTATCTCCATAGCCTGGAAAGGCACAAAAACATATCTATCTCGTTTTGCATCAAGTTCAAATAGGTCGAAAACACTTTGAAACTTAACTACTTTTTCACTGGGTCTAATCACTGGCGGTCACCTGCTATTCTATTTAATGCATAAATTATGGAATTCTATATTCTTTCAGACTTAGATTAAAAGATCCTTAAGAGCTTTCCTTGAATCCATTCTGCCACGGCGATCTCACCAAAATCCTATTGCAAATTCAAAATTCCCCTGACACACATAAATGAACGCTCCCGCTAAACATGCATTACTACTTCTTCATCTTATTCGAGTCTTACTCATTAGATCTACAGCGAAAACTCGATCTTTATCAGTTTTATTTCAACGATAAATGCTCTCACCAGTCGTTAGATGCGTTTATACCTATCGAAAAATATTATCATTCCCATTCCAAGGTTATTAGTCTTTATAAGTATGGATGGGATCAATTTGCAATAGCTTATTTCATCTACCAATTGCTGCTTAAATTAGCAATTCGCCATATACAGGTCATGTCTTGAATGTTTTAAGGTATAAAATAATTGCCAATGGATTCAATCGCAGTCTGTGTGACTGCTGCGCTTGCACATTCTGTACTTGCTTCTAGAAGACCCTCTTGTTTTGAGTTATAAAAGAATGCACCAAATTTTGAAAGGACGGCTGTCCATTTAAATAATTTACCAGGAATGGGATATTTATTTTTATAACATGTTTTCTCTGCGGAAGCTAAAAGATGAGTAACAAAGTTACAAAAGGTGTTGATTAAAAAGAATTGTCCCGTTTCTATAGCGCCTTGATACATTGCATCAAAAGTTTCGTTTTGATCATAATGTTTTTTATACTTCATAACAAAAACGCCTGCATAAAACAATGATCCGGAGACACAATACGAAGTGTACGTGGAAAAACCGTTGGATTTCAGTCTTCTGCCAATGACATTAGTAAACCCTTTCGCTCCACCATAGAGGGCACCTTCTTTTGTCGAAAACCAAAGTCTTTGAAATAAATTTGGTGGTAATACTTGGCAAACATCGTTGGTTACCATCTCATCAGCAATATTAAATTCGTTTAAAATACTCGTGATTTTTACAATATTATTTAGCTTATTATCCGAAGATCTACAAAATCCTTTTTGACCATAAAATTCTATAGAAGCAGTTTTTTGACCTTTATTAAAAAAGTGATAAGTAAAAATTGGTTCATTCGTCATTGAATGAAATTTAACATCCGCATCCCATGCACCGGCGTCAAAAGGTAGAGAGCCTGTATTCTTTGACCCATAAGATGAATGTTGAATGACTAGAGCATGGCTCGCATCGTCTAAAATTTCTTCTTGAGAAGAGCAAAATTTGTGTGCTTCATCAGTAGATTGCTCACTGCGACAAACAATAAAATTAGAAAAAAATTCAGAAGTGACAGATAATAAACCCACTCTATTAGTTGCTGGAACTTTCTTGATGTATTCAGAAAATGTATCCAAAGAAGCCGAGATGATATTTTTTTCCACTTTAGCAAAAAATGGCACAAACTTTATTAGCAACTCCTCGGCAACCGGATAATTATCCACAAGCCCGCGTAGTCTGCCCATGACTTCTTTTGGAAGCCAATAATCAGGATAGATTGGCCCTGGATTTAGTGTAGTTTCAATCTGAAATAATAGTTCTTCCAGATAATAGTGATGCAGCACATGATCTTTTGGTAATGGTGGTGCTTTTAAAGCTAGAGATAGCCAATTATTATTATTTTGTTTTATTTCTGTGACGATAACACTCACTCCAGCCCAACGACTATTTTGTGGAGTCACCAAATGATCGCCTATTTTTATTGTTTTTAAATCAGGAAAAGCGGATAAATCGACCTCAGTGATAATGAATCTTTCGGACATCAACAAATTTTTCTCTGCGGTCAAAATATTTTCTCTTAAATTTAACCATATTTCTTGCTGTTTATCAGTCAATGTCTTTTGATCTTTCAATTTTGCAATAATTTTATGTAATCGCTTAATTTCAAATAAAGTAGTTTCAATTAGTTTTCTAAATTCGACTTCTTCTATGGCTGACAACCACTGTGAATTTTTTGAGGAATTTATAAGAGGGGATATGGGTGTGCCACTCATAGAATGGCCAGATAACAACACATTAATGAAATCGCTACATTCTTCAATAATCAGTGATTCAATTTTTCGTAACCCATGCTGTGCGATAGGGTGATTGTAATCAGGAGAAAAATCAAACGTATTATTTTTGAAGCTCAGAGAATAATAAGAATAGCCCCCATATATTAAAGGCCCCGCAATATTATTGTCTTTATTTATAATAAAAGGATATGATTTCAAGTGTTCAATAGCTTTATGGATATCATAACGACTCGTCCCTGAAATCAAAACCCTATTATTAGTAAAGTCAGCTACAGCTGACATTGCATCTTCGTCCAATGAAGGTAATATACTAAGATAAGGGTGAACTATAATAATAAAATCAGGACGATGACGAAGATACTGTAGCAATGTCTTTGAATATTTTTTTGTTGATAACATATTAAGGGCCAAATAAATTTGATTTTTTGCTTCGGGGTGAATAATTGCTGTTTGATCACTTATTTTTAATGCGTTTTCTAAAATTTTTTCGGCCGTCATTAAATTATTTCGAGAGCTATATAAATTCTGAAGATAAAATTTTAATTCATCTTCCGATTTAATCGTATAAATGCTAAGGGATTCTCCGCATAAATAGCTTAACTGTTTATAATGATCCGAAGAACTTAGTATTAAACTTTTGGCGACTTCAACCCTTGCGCTAATAAATTTATGACTATTTTGCTTTTGATTAGCAACAAACTGTTCAATTTTAATTTTTGTTTCAGGTTTATCAAGCTCACTGCGATGCAAATAGAAAGGTGGAAAACCATCGCTGATCGTATATTTGGTATAGGGATTCCAATAAGCTCGGGCATCACCTAACGAAATAACTTCTCCATCGCCAGGTAAAATAGTGATATCGTCAGAAAAATAAACTTGATTATAAAATAAATTACTTTTTAATAACATCTCTTACTCACAATCTTGTCGCGTCTACAAATTTATCTACAAAAAGTATCCTATAATGAGCGATACTTTAATTGCAGAAATATTGCAAATTATGAATTAAATACAAAACCGTAGCCTGGATGAAGCATTAGCGAAATCCGGGTTCCACAGTCACGAAACCCGGATTTCGCTAATGCTTCATCCAGGCTACTTTTGAGGTAACGATCCATTTTTTTTTGCAATGCCTGCTCATCGGCACCACACCTTCCAAGTTATATTCTCTGACTAAGAAAAGCTTAAAAAAAGCAATTCTTTTCTAATTTATGGAAAAACTTTAAAAATTAGCTTTAAATAAGACTATTGAAACTTTATTAAAATTTAAAGTCCTTCAGCCAATTCCTTTAGTTCTAATATAGTTTGAGAAGAGATTTTTGATGCACAATATTATTGTTTTAATTTGATAAACTGTAGAGACTGTGCCTATTAAACTTTAGTTTATCACGAAAACATTAATATATTCTTATGTGTTTTTAACTTTGTCTTGGGCAAAAATGCACGGCGATCTTATCAAAATATTACTTTAAAATAAGGAAGTAGTAGCCGTCGTCCCGCGATTTATTCGCGGGATCCAGCATCGGATCTGGAT
>JACCWJ010000037.1 GCA_013697705.1 Gammaproteobacteria bacterium
GTGGATAACTCTCGCAAGCTCGAGTTACCCACATACCCACAGGCTCAACAAATATTTTATTAATTTTAAGAGGGTGATATCTCCTAAAATTTAATTGGTTGCTGGTCTAGACATGGGGGTCACTTAATATTAAGAAAAATAAACCCCAAACAAAGCCAGGGAATGCAAACTGTGCTCTATCTATAGCATTTAACAAAGCACCCATTTTTCGATCATGATGAAATCGCAAAGATAAATGAATAAGATGATTAAATACATCAAGGCAAAGTTGACGAATTCCGCGTTCAACAACACGATTCATTGCAACCAAACGTAATTGATCTGTAACTTTGCTTAATGTCCAAGCAAATCCGTACAGAAACAGTAACACTTCAGCAAATATTAAAACGCTTGGTTGAAGTGAAATGACATTAATGACTTCTCTAAGAATTAAAGGGACACCAATATTTAAGCCAATCGTGGCTAATAATAAAAAGACAGCACTGATAAGGCGTAAGCGGATGTAATAAATTTCAAGAAGCGACAAGAGGTGCTTATTCATTATTTAAAGCCATCTCAATCGAAATAGCACTATCAGTGTGAATAAGTTTGATAATTTAGGTATCCTATAAATTTATAGTGATAATGAACTTATTAATTTTTTTCTAAGAAATATCCAATAGTGCAGAATCATTTTTTTTAAAATAATCGACTTCAGGTCTTTTAAATGACGAGAAAAAACTTGAATTAATTTTTGATTGCATCAAAATATCATCACTCATTTTTAAACCTCACAAGATTAATTTCTAATATTTAATCAAAATCAATTAAGCATTACTACTTCAATTTAAAATATCTTGGCAATATTCCGATATTAGTGATCCAATTTATCCTATTTGAAGCAGCAACTTTGGTAATTAGTTTAATAGTTTTGAAGCTTCTTAGAACTAAGCTTAGCGACAATCACCAGCAAAGTAAGAGTTACAACCCTTTTTGGTTTTTATTTTTTCAAAAATCCAATGATGACTTGTTGCTCCTTTTATTGTTTCTCGATTTACAAAATCCCCTAACAAGCAAACATATTTTTCATTTTTCATCAATTTTAGCCATAATTCGAATCTGTCTTTATAAGTAGTAGTTGGCCAAACTCTACGCATAGAATATTCATGATACCCACTGGAGTCATCAGATATCATTATTCTTAAATCACTATAATTTTCTTCCCACCCAATATCTTCAGAAGAATAACCCATATCTTTAAGACTGATTGAGATTCTGTCGCGAGGAAAACATTGCCAATAAAGATAGCCATCCCCTTCTTTAGGTAAAAAAGGTGGTGGTTTTATACCTATTTTATAGGTATCTAAATCTTTCTCATTTAGTATCCCATAATCATTCGTCAAAACTGAATAGGGATATTTTTTTCTTATAGGTGCTGTGATTGCTGCTGAACTACAAGAAAATACAATTAATAATATTAATACAAAAGCTACTTTGATTTTCATTTTATGACTCTTGTAATTTCTTATAAAAAGAACGAAATTTCGGCATTTCATTGTAAGGATCTGGGTTATGATGGGGATCTTTGTTTTCAACAATAGCTTTGAGTATTCCTTTATATTCAGCTACTGCATCATCCCATGTTGCAGTATGATGCAATCGCTCTCTTGCTGTTGTCTTTTTTGTAAATAACCAACGAATGCCCACACAAATATTAGCTGAAGGATCCATTATTTCTTTGTGTGTGATATGAATTAAGTGATCTTTAATCTCCCCTTTATGCGCTCCGATTATTTTCAAAGTGCTCTCCGTAATTTGCATCAAACCACAAGCATGCCCTATTTTTTTATTTTTTTCTGTGGTGCTTTGCGGGGTATCTTGTTCTGGCCGAAAGCTTGATTCGCTCGCAATAAGTGCTTTCACTAAATTAGGATCAAGAGGCTCTTGAGGATGAAAAATGTCGTTCCAATAGTGCACCCAGCCACGGATGTGCAAATCAAATTCGTCTGCTCTAGGAAATTTCGTCAAAACGCCAGCCTTTGGGGCACCAACTAAACCTAAAAAATGAGTTTTGGCAATAATCTGAAGTTCATCGTAGGACAATACATCTTTATGTGAAGGGTTATCAGCACAATGTGCATGCCTTGTTACTACCTGCCCTTCAGGATGTTTTTTACTTGGAGGAATATGGAGTACGTGAGTTCGCACATAATGCTTACCTATTGGACAAACGCGCCAAGGATGTGCTTTATCCTTTATATCCTCTGGAAGCTCTATTTCCTTGATCACATCTGAATCAGTTTGGTCAATTGTCATATATGAATCCTTTATTCAACGCTAAAAAAAAGGAGCATAATATGTATTGTGCTCATGCTAAAAACTCCCTGTAGGATGGGGTCAAATCTTCGAAAGGCATACTAAGCAGCCTCTTCAATATCAAAATCAGGAAAAAGTATCACAGCTGGATGAACTTTTAGTGCTCTTGCAAGAACAACTGCACTTCCACGTCCCATTTGCCTAGCGTTACTTTCCAAAGCTGAAATATTCGATTGATTAATGCCAGTTTTCTGAGCCAGCTCAAGCTGGGTTAAACCTTGTAACTCACGAAGTATTTTTAGCGCTTCCCCAGGTGTGATATGAGCATGCACTCTTGCTCTCAAAAAATCTTTTTTATCAATTTTCATAAAAAACCTCACTAATACTTATGAGCATTAATATCTATCACATAAACCTTAAGCTCTTCATTCTCAGCCTTTATGAGATTTTATCTATACATTTAAAGCATTTTTAAAATTTGGCTTTTCATTATATTATCTCTCATGCTTTCTAATTCCTTGATCAAATAATAAATGCTCGTTCAATATTACGAACTGAGGAGTAACGGACTCTTCTTCCAACGATCCAATTTTTCTAAATCGATCTCATATTCCTTAATTAATCCAAGAATAATTTCTTTGGTATAAATTATTTTGGAGTTCTCAAAGAAACGTGGCACTACATTTCCACCTGAAAGTTTAATTAATTGACATTCCCTCCCCTGAAAAAAATCAAAAACTGTAAGAGAATTATTGTAGGAATAAGCTTGTAGTGAATCGAAAATGTCGCAGGGCTCAATCCACTCCTGTATTGCAAAGTATCTAGAATTCACAGACCAAATGGCTGAATCGTTAAAAGACCGATCAATTAAGATCGAGCCATTTAAAGATAATTTATATATCACCCTATCTGTTCTAGTAACATAATGAAGCTTTAATAAAATATTATAAATGTTATCAGGAGATTTATAAGTGATGACTTGGCTAGTCATTATTAGTTTCCTAAAAAATTAGAACCGTTTCAGAATTTAATAAGTTTACCTAATTTACAAAAAATATTAGTAGAATTTTTTTTACCACGAAATTTGACACTAGGCAGCATTCTTAGTAATTAATTTAATGGTCTTAAGTTTTTTATTTATCTTTTTCTTCCTTTCTTCTAAATCATAATCTGATTGCAATCCAAGCCAAAAACCTTCACTTGTACCAAGTGCCTTTGAGAGTCTTAAATCAGTATCCGCTGTAATTGCACGAATACCATGCACAATTTCATTAATTCTTCTTGGAGAAACGTCAATATCACGTCCCAATTTATTTTGGCTAATATCAAGAGGACGTAAAAATTCCTCTAAAAGTATTTCGCCTGGGTGAACATTTTTAAGTTTAGCCATTTTCTTAACCTCTTTAATGATAATCTTCAATAATAACGTCATCAACATTACCGCTGATCCACTTAAAACAGATACGCCATTGATTATTAATTCGAATACTGTGCTCCCCTGCTCTATCTCCCTTTAACAACTCTAATCTATTATTAGGAGGAATACGTAAATCAGATAATTGCTTTGCGTTGTTTAACATACGCAACTTACGTCTCGCTACTTGCTGTATATCTGTGGGCAAGCGACGAGATATGACTCCTTGCCAAATTTTTTCAGTTTCCTTGCATTTAAATTTTATTATCATGAATTGATTATAACGCGCGGCGACATATAACGCAATGTGTTATAGCTAAAAATTTGGAATATTTCCTATGCAAAATACCCCCATGACTGATAGGTAATGTTTTTTAATGGAGCCGACCTGGTTTAAGCTGAAGTGCAGATGAAGTGCACGATGAATGCACTTCAATGTCCCTCAGTGTTAAAGCATAAACAAAGAAAAGATTTTTAAGACTTTGATTTTTTATTACTATTTGTTTATGGGGGTTTACCGAAGTTGATGGGTTTACACTGGCAAAGAAGTACCTTTATACCCTCCTAAGGGATAGGTCGCCGGTTCGAATCCGGCTCGGGGCGCATTAATATCCCAAAGCTCTTAAAGTCAAAGATGCTCTTATGTTTCCCACGAAGCCTTTATTCGAACCGGCAAGGTTCGGCAAAAATGCAGGAAAGCATTTTTGGACGTTTGCATAGAAAACGCCCCGAAGGGGTGAAGGCCAGGATGGCCTGAATCAATCCGGCTCGGGGCGCATTAATATCCCAAAGCTCTTAAAGTCAAAGATGCTCTTATGTTTCCCACGAAGCCTTTATTCGAACCGGCAAGGTTCGACAAAAATGCAGGAAAGCATTTTTGGACGTTTGCATAGAAAACGCCCCGAAGGGGTGAAGGCCAGGATGGCCTGAATCAATCCTGTTCGGGGCGCCAGTGTTATCAATGACTTACGAATAAAACCGCAAAATTGCTAAGTACAAATCCTCCTCGTAAGTCCACCGTAAGACCAAAATGTAATGAACTAACTTCCCTATTTGGGTTAAAAATCGATGTAGTGACACTCAATTACCAAGGTATTAGACTTTATTTTTTCGAATCTAATTGAAGGTAGAAATTATGGTTACAAAGGAAAAAGGATTAATACAAGGCAAAGGAGGAAAAGCCCCTAAAAAACAATTAAAGACTCTCTATCTTCGAATACCAGAAAATTTTTGGGAAGACATACAAACAATCGTCAACTTAACAGGCCTGTCGATGAATGCAGTATGTATGGATTTACTCCGACCTGCTATCAAGTCTAAGCTCAAACTTTTGAAACTCATGAACAAATTAGGGGATGCTTAATAAAAGCAGCCCTAACAAATATTGCGCTTAGTACAAATCTTGCCGCACATCCCGAATCAACCCTACATAGTTATCTTTGGGTATTAAGTGATTTAATTAACCTAGCCCAAAAATTGAATGAACAGCATTTGTAATGTCAGTGGCCTCCAGGCGAAAGAACCATTTATCAATATCGTGTTGAAGATGGTCCATGGTCAATACTAAAAAATTTTTCCTGGATTGAAAATGTCACAAGGATCAAACAATTTTTTAATTTGCTTCATGGTTTCTAGTGAACCGCTATGCTCTTGCAGTAAATAATCCTTTTTACCATGCCCAATACCATGTTCACCTGTACATGTTCCACCCGCTTTTAACGCTTCTGACACAATGAGTCCGCTAAAGCGGCGCGTATTTTCTAGCTCATTTTTATTATTTGGATTGATTAAAATAACAAAATGAAAATTTCCATCTCCAACATGAGCGACCACTGGAGCTTTTATTCCATAGTCGTGCATATGTCCGTAGCATGCATTTATGCACGCAGCTAATTTGGAAATCGGCACACTCACATCGGTTGACATGATGCTTTTATTTTTATCGATATAGTGAATTGCAGCTTGCGCAGCAAATTTTCGCATTTTCCATGTAGGTTCTGCCGATTGTTTATCGTTATAAATATTTAAATTGACTGCAACATTTTCGATAAGGCAATTTTTTACGAGTGATGCCTCTTCTGCAACTGCTAATTTATTCCCTGCTAATTCGATAATTAATGTATGCATCTCGTTATTGAGTGAGCGGATTTTTGAATAGGCAATACGGGCATTTGTTTGTAATTTATCTAATAATTCAATTCACCGAAACTGAACATTGCCATGCATTTGAGTGACAAATTCTACTGCACTTTCTATCCTCTCAAATTGACAACAAATTGTAGCGTAGGCATCAAAATTTCTTCTTATTTTCAGGCCAACTTGGTAATAACGCCAAGAGTGCCTTCAGATCCAACGAATAGACCGGTTAGGTTATACCCTGCAGAAGATTTCGGGGCTTTGGAGCCAGTATAGATTTTTACTATTTTTTCTTCTTGGCAGGTGATCACTGTGCAATTAACAACATTTTTGAGCATAGCGCCTGAATCAACGGCGCCCGCACCTGAGGCATTGGTCGCCATCATCCCACCAATCGTTGCGCTCCATGGGGCTTCAACTGGAAAGTGAAATCCATGTGGCTCCAAGAATTTATTGAATTCGTTATAAGGAATACCTGGCTGGACCTAGACATATCCATCTTTTGGGCTAAACTCAAGCACTTGGTTCATTCTAGACATATCTAAGCACAACCCACCTTCTATCGCAGCTGTGTGCCCTTCTACACTGGTACCTGCCCCGTAGGGGATAATGGGTATTTTATATTCAAGACATAGGCTAATATGTTGATTTTCCACCGCTAATATGTGGTTTAGGCTCTTTTCTTAGCAATACTCTTTAAGGAGAATAAATTGTTAAATTCATTATAGGAAACAGTTGGATCTAAGCATGTATAATTTTCTTCCTTGATGAACTTATTGGCAATTTCTTTCAGGTGGTTAGTTACATCTCGTACCACAGCCGAACCAGTAGTAACCCGTGAGACGTCTAATAATTTTAGAGTATTTTTTTCTTTGAGCCATGGGCCGGCAAGTAAGTTAAGAGGCAATTCGATATTTTTGACAATATTAGATATTAAAGCTGGATCAGTCAGCCCAGGAACAAAAACCCCATCGGCCCCCGCTTCTTTATACTCTTTAAGACGAGTCAATGTTTCAGATAAACATTCTTCTGGAGTTGTTCGTAGCTTTAACCAAAAAACATCGGTACGGGCATTGATAAACAAAGGAACATCTAACTCTTTAGCTAATGCCCTGATAGTTTTAATTTTTTCCACTTGCTCAGGGATTGAAAACAAACGTTCTGGATGCTGAGGATCAGCATCCTCTATGTTAATACCTACAGCACCAATACTTAAAATTTGATAAACAGTATCGCGAATTTCTTGGAGATTTTTTCCATAACCCGCTTCTAAATCAACAGTAACAGGGATATCAACACTGTTAATAATACGCTTAACTGCTTTAATTAAATCTTTTTTAGGTATCAGTTGGCCATCACTATATCCGTGAGAAGCAGCTATACCAGCGCTAGTCGTTGCAATTGCTTTAGCGCCATGCTGCTCAAATATTATCGCACTTAAAGCATCCCAAGCGTTTAGCAAGACCAGTGGTTCAGATAGACTATGCATTTTATGAAATAATATAGCTTTTTGTTTATGCTTTTCATGGTCGGATGCTTTAGTAATTGGCATGAATCTTCTCCAAAGTAAAAAAACCTCACTACGATAAAACTCCAAGCTTACTTATGCAAGCCCGAGGGTTCTGTTGCAGCAATTCTCATTTTGAGTTTTTACTGACATATTGCGCGTTGCTTATGTGCAAGAAGCCAACAATAATACTCTTTAGAACGACCCCTACAAGCCTTCCCATACCAACTATCTAGCACTTACCCAGTGCGTGACTACCAGGAAGATACGCCTTTCACAATTTGTATCCCGTGTTATTACACTTCGTTACTTTTGTCAGAATAGCTCTCTATTCATGTTCCTAGATTCATCTGGTGTCCCCTTATAAGCAAAAGGCATCTTCCTTTTGATGTAAAGCACCAAATACGTACTGAACTGTCGAAGATGCTGCTAGCCATTCTTAGATCATTTTCAGTTCCTAAACCATTTTGTAAGGAGATTAGCACCGTGTTACTATGGAAAAATAAATCTTTGAGACCTCTTAAGCTACTGACTGCATCGATTGATTTAGTCCCCGAAAAAATAATGGGTGTTTTTGAGATGCCATATCTTGAAACAATTTCCTTGAGAGATAACTCGAAATTATCAGTTGATCGTTTGGATGGAAAGTTTTATCAAGTGCACCTTTAATTTTTATCCCTGAATGTTGAATTTGTTTGAATGATCGTTCTGATGGAATAAGAAAAACTCTATTTTCTATTTGACTGCAACAATGAAGCAGCCACTCCTTGCCCTACACAGCAAGATAGTGGTCTTTTATGAAAAATGAATCTAATGGAGATCAAGTTAATCTTAAATCCTAATTAAAACCCCTTAGTTTTTGATAATTTATTGCCTTTTTTCTCCAGCAAAGGTATCTTGTCGGCTTTTGCGTTATCAGGCGAGGTCATAATGGGTTTCAATTCAGTAGAAAAGGTGTTGAATCAAGCTATTCTTGAAGGGGATCTTCCCATTTTTCAACATAACTTAGCAACAATGAGTGATCCGGCATTTAAGGGAAGTACTGACCGTCTTAGAATTCATATTAATGCTACCGATGAGGCAGGGAATACTTTCTTACATTATGCAGCTAAAGTCGATTCTTCAGAATTTCTGACTATACTTTTGAAGCAAAAGGACATTCAACCTGATATTGAAAATTTAAAAGGTGAAACACCTCTTTATCGAGCAATTTCGAATAAACATTTTGAAAATGCAAAATTACTGAAAGATCAAGACGCTGATTTATCGACGCAAGATAATGATGGAAAAACGCTGTTACACGTTGCAGCAGAAAAAGACGATCCTATCATTTGCGAATGGTTACTTATAAATGGTGTTGATCCTGATGTATCAACAATAAGTAGCGGCAAAACTCCTTTAGATGTCGCAATAGCAAATAAATGCAAACCAGTAATCGAACTGCTTTCTTTATTTGGTTGTTTATCAGGCAAATTAATATCAAAAGAGCTATTCACTCTTGATCTCGATTTAGCTTATCACTTTGTTGTTGGTTCATTTTATAAAATACCTCATAGAAATGGAGAAGCAACAGAACTTGTTTCTCGTGATGATAGAAATTGCGGCGCCGCTATAACTGACTTAGAACAATTTCAAAGAGCTAAACACTTATTAAATACAATCAAATCTCGGCGGTTTAAAAATAGCGAAGAGGAATATACAGCTTATAAACTACTATTGAGCACTCTCACATTTAATTGGCAATTCTGGTTACAGCTCCACCAATATGATCGCACTCCATTATTTCTCCTCTATGATCGATTAAGAAAGCTCAATCAAGACTCTCAAGACTATAGAACAGTTATTGAATTAATTGAGCATACAGAACAAATTATCGCAAAAAGAGAGATTAAAGTAAGTATTTACTCATTACCCATTGAAAAATTAATCCAGAAAATTGACCAAGCAGATAAAATTTATTACTCGCCTGCCATGGTTTCTTTTTTGAAAGTTTTACGGTTGCATCAACCTTCACGGTTAAAAATGTTAATCGTGAATAAAATTCAAGAAAGGTATGAGGATCCAAATTGGAGTCAGGTAAGACAAGCTATTACAGCAGGGAAAACTACAATCCCACAAGATATTCTGGATCTTATAGGGGATTTGTCAGGTAAAAATATGCCAAACTTCAAAGCTGAATTATCTGAAATTAATTTCGCTATTTATTATCTTAATAAAGTAGGGGAAACGCTCAACGCTTTTGAGAATGATCTCAATCAAACTAAGTTAGTGAATCCCAGAGAAGTAACTATAATATTACTTATCGCTTTAGTACTTTTATCTAGTCTAGGAATTCTAGTTTTGGTGTGGGGCGTTACCGCTGACTTCGAGGATGATATTAGACGAATTTTGGGAATAAGCGGGGGTTCTACACTGATCATTACAACATCTCTTGCAACCATAGGGTTGAGCATAGATTTATTTTATAACATTACAACCAGCATACCTTTAAATACTCCCTCTATACGTATACTCACAAGTGCATACCATGCGTTAAAAATTACCAACATGCTTGGCACACATCAAGCTGCTTTGAAAAACATCATAACTCTTTTCGAAGATATGCTTTATAACATGAATACTGAAAATGCCTATGCTAAAAGTATCCTTGAGAAACTTGAATTATTGCGTAATCCTCAGCTAAAAGTTAAAGAGATGATATCCATCATTCACAATTTACACCACGAAGTGACTTCAATTTCTTCGGACCTTAAGGATAGTCCTGTGCAGTCAAACAAGTTAAACCACTCTAAGGAAATAATTAACTTTAGGTCATATCATCACGGCGTGTCATTTTTTCCACTAAAATTAGGGAGCCTAGTTGAAAGACTAGAGAAGAACCGCGATAATTTTAACACTTGTTTTAAACAACTTGTTAGTATTCCGGATCATCAGGAGGAGTTTGCTGTACAAGAGCATGAAAACAATAACAATGATTGTGAGGAAGAACCGTTAATCATAAAGATTAGATAACACCAATGAACATGATTATTAAGGTTATAAAAAATTCTGTGTAACTAGAGATAGTGAGTATAGACTACCCCAATAAGGAGTACTGACTATGTCCAAGAAAGCGAACAGTTTCGACTTAAAAGCCATTGATGATCTGATTAAGGATTGCAAAAGCCCGGAAGAGGCCAGATGGTATTTTAAAAAATCTAACGAAAGCTATTTTAGAGCGCGCATTGCAAGGTGAATTAACCACTCACCTTGGGTACGAAAAGCACGATTTAAAAGGGAAGAACACAGGAAACTCTCGCAATGGTTACACTGAAAAAACCGTTAAGAGTGAGGATGGAAATTTAGCACTTAAAATTCCAAGAGATCGTAACGGTGATTTTAGTCCCCAAATTATTCCAAAAAATCAAACTCGATTTGAAGGCTTTGATGATAAGATTGTTAGTCTTTACGCTCGAGGGATGACAACGCGCAAAGGTAAGGGGTCAAATGTCAAAATGCAAATTGAGAAGGGTAAAGTAATTGCATTTTGACATCTGACCCCTTCTCTTCTGTTTAGTAGGATGACACCTAATCTTTCTTGACTCGTTACAGGGTTTCGCTAAGATAGCAATTTATTCGCAACTTAATGCTCTTGAATGCAACCATCTTCCCCTGTGCGTAAGCGAATAGCACATTGCTGTGATAACGTTGGAATACTTTTTATGGAAAAAAAATTATTATTACTGTCCTTTTTGTTTTTTGCAGTTCCTGCACAGGCTTATACCTGTTATGACTATGGACGTCTGGCTATTCAGGGCTCTCTTGTCACCGATGGCAATCTCAGTATCGGCATTACGCATTACACAGAACAATCCGAGATAGGCGTCTACGCCTCTGGGTTAGTGAATAATGCTTGTTGCGAAACTCGAATATTCGCTCCTGGCATTTTCGCAGGATTTCGCAAAAATATCTGTGAGTGTACTTATTTTGCTGCAGGTATCGATTTTGTTTCGGTATTCGGCACTGAAAATTGTTGCCATATAGATGCTGACTATACTGTTGGACCCTATATTTCCTTAGAACAGAAATTAACGAGTCACCTTTTGCTGATAGGCTGGATACAACCTTTTAGCTATCAATATGAAGATAAATGCAATTGTACAGTAGCTACTAATCGCTTCTTTGCTAGTGGTGGGATTGCGATGAGTTATTTATTTTAATTTGTGGGAAAGGGGTCAGATGTCAAAATGCAACCTTAGCAGAATAATTACGCCCCTAATTCATTAACCTAAAACCGCCTTCAAATAACCACCGGATGGAACAATAGTGGTTTCAACGCATAATTGTACGCTATAGGAGGGTTTTGGTTCACTAAAAAAGCGGGTAAGCACCGCTAACACTTTTTCGCTCATCAATTTTTGCTCTTCTTGGGAGCGCGACCGCGTTTGAATCAAGCGGGCATGAATAAAAGCCCCAGCTTCAGGAGTGCCATCCGCTACGCGAAATTCATCCAAAAGATGTACTCGCGTTTTTACATCGGAAAGCAAGGCGCTGGGAACAGACGCGATCGCTTCATGCAGTTGCTGTAATAAAGGTTGTAGGTCACGTCCGTCCGCAAGTGGGCGCGGAATTTCGAGAATGACATGTGGCATTTTTTATTTCCTTGCCGTGTGATTTTCTAAGGTCCATTCAGCAATTTCATCTTTACGCGCAAACCAAATACCGGAATGTTTGTTCGCATATTCTAAAAATTTGTCGAGAGCATGCACAACACCCGGTGTTCCGCCAATGCGATCATGCGTGCTAATTGACATCTGTCTTCGTCGAGTTTCCCCTTCCATATAAAGTTGATCAAATTCATATTTTAGAGTTTCAAAAAAATTATTTGGTGAAAAATTTCGACCTTCAAAAAGCACTATATCATTACATCTTACAGTGTAAGGTACTACAACAAATGGTTTTTCATTCACAGTGAGGATGAATGGTTCATCTCGACTTAAATCATCGATATGATAAAGAAATCCTAATTCTTGTAAGACGGAAATCGTATTTACACTACGACGGAGCCAGTTACAATTATACCCTCGAGGTGTTACACCTGTTACATCGCGAACGGCTTTAACACCATCTGCAATAAATTGTTTTTCTTCATCATGTGTCATATCGTATTGGGATGACCAACTCATACCATGCGCAGCAGCTTCATGACCACGATTCACAATTTCTTTTGCTAAATCGGGATTGGCCAGCACAGCTTGTCCAACCATGTGTGATGTTACTTTTATGCCATATTTATCCCATAAATTGAGTAGACGAGGTATCCCTTCTTTATATCCATATTCAAACCATGTTTTAGCGGGTAAATCAGGATATCCTGGCGGCAGAGGTGCACCTGAAAATGGACTATCCGCACCATATTCAGGTTCGCCACCTGCTTCAAACTGCATAGAAATTGAAATTGCTAATCTTGCATTATTTGGCCAAGCTTTAGTCCCTTTTGTCATTATTCATGCTCCATTGATAGTCCTAATTTTATATACTAACCCAACAAATGCCCGCCATCTACAAATACTGTTTGACCTTTCTAAATGTATTTGTCATAGGAACACGACTGCTTCTGCTAATTCAGTTTTATTTGAAAATAATAATGTAACCACTCGCCCCTAGAAGCGGACGTCTACTTTCGGCGGAATGCAAAAACAACTTAAGGGGCATGGATTTCCAACGTTTAGAGGGCAGCGCCCATTACTATACATCGAATATTTTATATCTCGTTTTATGTGGAAAGGTCAGCGAGCCAACGCAAGGCTTTCAATCCAGGCAATTTATCTTTCAATCTTTTATGTTGCTACCCCGATTGAATGCCATCGAAAACATATCATTACCCCTAATTTATCAAAACACGCCACCTAAAATAATGACTGACAGGAGTATTGAGATGCTAGCGAAAGTTGGAATGAAAGATCTTGGTGAACGCAAGCCCGCAGAACTTTCCGGCGGTCAGCAACAAAGGGTAGCAATTGCGAGAGCCTTAGTGTCAAATCCTAAAATTATTCTGGCCGATGAACCAACAGGAGCTTTAGATAGTCAGACCGGACAAGACATTTTTAATCTTTTGCAACAGCTAAGCGACACTGA
Source organism: Gammaproteobacteria bacterium (assembly GCA_013697705.1). Lineage (NCBI taxonomy): Bacteria > Pseudomonadati > Pseudomonadota > Gammaproteobacteria > Gammaproteobacteria bacterium. The sequence goes on from JACCWJ010000037.1 coordinate 13,470, forward strand.
AAAAACTACCATCGTTATTGTCACCCATGATATTCATATCGCCAACCAATGTCGGCGAGTATTGAAAATTCAAGATGGTCAGATCCATTAATTGTTAAGATATATAAAATTGAGAGAAATATTTTTAGCTATCACGACATATATCAAACAAGCGTTAGCCAATATTCGGGGTAATTTTTTAAGATCTTTTTTAACACTCTTAGGCGTCCTGGTGGGTACAGCCGCTGTTGTCGCATTGTTAACTGGTAGTGAGTTAGCGACTCAAAGTGCATTAAGCCAGTTTAAAAAATTGGGCGTGGATTTGATAGGTGTTAGTTTCTCTAGCATGAGCACTGCTAATAATCATGATAACAATAGTTCGTCATTACAATACATAAAACAATTTACCTCACCAAATATTATTAGTCTAACACCCTACACGTTGCATTACTCACCCATAATTTTCAGGAACGATAAATCTGACATATCCATTTTGGGAACAACGCAGAATCTAAAAAATATGATGAGATATAAAATTAAAATGGGCCGCTATATTTCTGATTTAGATAAAAGCGCCTTCTATTGTGTGTTAGGATTCGACCTAGCAAAACGCCTTGCTAACAAACCTAGCAACTTGATCGGAGAACAAATTCGTATTAATGGTTTTTATTTTACTATCATAGGAATCCTCGATAAGGCCGACACAAATTTATTTTTGCTCGCTGATAGCAATCAATCTGTCATGATTCCTTTAAGCACGTCATTACAATTATATAAAAATGCCACAATCAACCATATTATTTTTAGAGTTAACCCAAATAATAAAATAAAGGATATAGAATCCGAAATTGAAAAATATTTCCAAGCGGTATTTACAGATATTGCTCTATCCTTTCGTAGCCCAGAAACAATTATTGAAAACATGGAACATCAAAGCCATATTTTTAAATTGCTGCTAGGGTTTATCGGCTGCATCTCATTGCTCGTGGGCGGGATAGGCGTTATGAATATTATGCTAGTTTCAGTGACAGAACGTCGCCGAGAAATTGGCATACGAATGGCAGTAGGCGCAAGAAAAAAAGATATCCTTTACTTATTTCTTGCCGAAGCCGCCATTTTAACCTTAATAGGAGGAATAGCTGGAATTTTCCTGGGTGAAACAATTGCATTCCTAACCGCGAAATTATCTCATTGGGAATTTAATATTGTGTGGGCACCCATCTTCATCGGATTCGTAGTTTCATTCTATACATTCTTTTAATAATCATAACTTCCTTTCTTTCTTTGAAAAAAATATTTGATAAACTAGAGAACATAGAGTCACCAATTAGCTCCCAAGTTTTAAGAAACATTATATCAGCGCGCTCTATCAAGGCTAGGTACACAGCTTATAGCAACTTTTACTGACTCATACCATGCAACATGTCACTAATTATTTTTCGGGCAGCTGCAGTCCACAATTGAGATAATTTATTAGGATCCTGAACAATTTAGTCCATTTTATTTCTTGGCATATCACCAGATAAAAGAACGCTCACCGAACTTTCCCAAACAATGGCATCACAGTATATTAATCTTGCATTTAATGCTAGAACTGGCGTTCCTCATGTAAATCCCATACCAATTTAGTACGTTGGGGCGTGATTTTTTTGAGCGGACGTCCGCTTCCGGGGGCGAGTAGTTACCTTTAATCTTTGAATCAATTAGGGCATATCCTACTTAAGAATATAGGTTCAAAATTGTAGTAACTGAGTATTCAATCTTATTTATATCTTTAAATTTCCCTTCAAGATACTAACTAAATGGCAGTCTAAAAATAATATAATTTTTAATAGACTGCCAAATTTTTTCATTTACTCACATTTAGCGTAAGATTTATCAACTTCGATGTTGTTTAAGATAAATTTCTGAGCCCAACATATTTTACCAATTTTGGAATCTGTAGGATATTTTATTGTGGAATCAGTAACATTAAGGTTTGTTACGCTTATATAGCCACGGTTTTCAAAACTTTTGGTTACAGTAAGATCAATATCACCTGTCAACCTTCCAGAGTTCGAAAAAACTCCAACAGTCATAGAGCTTCTAGCGAAACCATTAGACGCTATTAATGATAAAAACAATACGAAAAAGCTGCTTATCAATTTATTTTTCATCTTCCTTCCCCTTAGTTTAATAAAGTTGTCACACTCTAAAAGAGTAACAACTTGTTGTCAAATTCAATTTATTATCTATAGATTTTGTGTAGCAGTAGAGGAATATCCATGAAAAACCTAGTAGATGCTTTCTCTTAAAAGCTTCTTTGGCTCTCTCCCGATAAGGGGGCACTTTAACCAAATTAGAGTAATCTAACCTTTTGATTTTGCGAATTAAAAGGAGGTTAAAGTGCCTAGGAAAGATATTATCCTAAATTTACCTGGATTTGCTATACGAAAAATTAGCGGGAACAATCCAATTTTTATTGATGTTGAGCATAGGAGAGTGGTGAGAGGTCCGACCCGGTCACATCGGTAATGAAAGTGACCGGACACATAGGTAACAGTAACATACTCCTAGTTAACAAAAATTGGGGAACTAGGATGCCATGGATAGAGACTGAACCTATGAATGAAAAAA
>JACCWJ010000038.1 GCA_013697705.1 Gammaproteobacteria bacterium
TTTTTTCATTCATAGGTTCAGTCTCTATCCATGGCATCCTAGTTCCCCAATTTTTGTTAACTAGGAGTATGTTACTGTTACCTATGTGTCCGGTCACTTTCATTACCGATGTGACCGGGTCGGACCTAATTCTGATAAGCTTATTCGCGGAAGAGGGCTGGGGTGAGGGCCTTTAAAATAACCTCAAGAACGGCCTCTTTCTCTTTCAAGATAACGTCATTCCAAAACCTTAAAAATTTGTAACCTTTGCTCTGCAAGAATAAAGTTCTTTCAATATCGTACTCCAATTGATCATAATGCTGACTACCATCGAGCTCAATGATAAGTTTCTTACTTAAACATACGAAATCTACGATATAAGGTTCAATGACATATTGTCTTTTAAATTTAAAGTTTGCAAACTGCCGATTTTTTAATTCATACCATAAATAGCGTTCCACATCAGTCGCATTTTTTCTCAGACTTCTTGCCCTTTCCTTAAATGTTTTATTAACTCGCACTTGATCTCTCCCGTAAGCTACGCTTTTAGGATTTAAATGATTACAAGATGGAGCGAGAAAATAAATACAGTTAAACTCTAGTTATCCGGATTCATTCCAGTATGGAGACTGATTTTCGTCTATTATTTTTTTGTATGTTTATTTTTCATCTTTTTTGAGTAGGTTCTACGCTGTTGTAGATACTGCAATCAGTGAGGCTGAGCAAAGAGACGGTTCCTGAAGTTAATATAAAGGCCCTCACCCCAGCCCTCTCCCGCGAATAAACTTATCACAATAAAGTAATTTACGCGGGAGAGGGAGAAATATAGGTGCAGAGTATCTCGGATATTTTTGAGACAATGCAATCATCTAGCGAGTAAATAAACTTTGTACTGGACATAAAATTGTTCCACTTGCCGTCGTACCGCGGCCCACCCCTCCACGTCGTCCCGCGAATGAATCGTGGGACGATGGCGTGATTGCACCCCTCGAAACACGCCTTTTTTTAATAATGGTTCCCATAATCTATTTAAGATTTTATTAATCTTAGAAAGCTAAAATAATGTTCCCTTCTTAATCGCAGCACGAGGAAGCTAATATGGAAGAAAAAAAAACCGCTTTGTCCAAGATTACTTCAAAAAATAAGAAACGTAAGTCAAGAGAAGATTATGCCAATGATTTGGATAACCTCTTTCCGGATAGTTCAAATTTGAATTTAACAACGGAGTTAGATAATTCTGATTCTTATTTTTACATAAACCCGCAGAGCCATGAGCAGCTCTCTGACATCGATGAAGAAGATAGTCGAATATCAGAATTCCCACAAAAAGATGTTGGAATCGAAGCCTATATGTTACCGTTTCAAAATAAATTAGATGAAAAAATACATGCCGCGCTGGCCTCCAGTGCCAGTGCCAACCTAACAATTATTTGTACCACACGCGACGAAGCGAAAAAGCTGCAAGAATATTTAAATAATGATAGAAAGCTACAAATAACACGAAAAGTTTCTGTAACAGTGCATAATAAATCGGTAATCATCCCAGCAAAACAGGTATTTCATATTAATCAATGGATCAATACTAAAGACATTATTACCACTTTTTTGAATGCAAAGGACTGGTCAAGTATTTTCAGTAAACTAATGCAGCAATACAAAACTCCTAAACAAAAATTATCCTTAGAAACCACCCAATTATTATTGGAGCAATATTCTCTTGAGCTTCAACCCCTCATTAAAGGGTCTGAGCATGAACAATATAAAATTGCCCATGACGAAAGCGTGACACGCTTGCAACAAGCAATTCGTACATCGGAGAGCAAGTCTCTACGAAGGAAAACAGTTCAGGAAAATCTAGGGACACAAGATATTAAAGAAATTCAGACTCAGCATTCGAATTCGACAATTACCAATGAAAATGCTAATACCCATTATTCAGAACACCCTTTTTCTTTTTATAGAGAGAATTCACGGCTAAGTCAGTCTGAACATAATACAAATAGTGTAGAACAAACACAAAAGCAGGCGCATCCATGTGCAGAAATATATTTGGGTATCAGAGAGAAATGGCATGCTATTTTGATCTTAAGTGACATACTCAAGTTAACCCCTGAAGAGAGGGTGAAACCACAACCTTTCACTGCATTAAAAAATATGGAAGGGCTGAAAGCGGAACATGACAGATTGGATAAAATATTAACGGACCTTAAATCACAGGAATGCATTATAGAAGATCTCTCTCCTTCTTTAACATTATAATAACCTTAGTTTATTTCTTCATTATCAGTAAGAAGCACCACATTCAGCGAAGTTCGCAAAGAATGAGGCATCATGCTGACACATGAAAAGTCGTACTGTCTGATCTTACATTGCCTTCTTTACCTAATGCAGATTATAATTTAACCTCGATCCTAAGTAATGTATAACTGCCATTACATAGAAATCGTTGGGAGTGACTTAGGAGTCTGATCCATTGGCACTCTATCATTTTAAGCAATAGTATTTTAATATCTCACACGGATGATCAATGGATAGACGTGCGTTGAATAGATATTCTCAACATAACCAGGAGCTGCTCGGCTCCAACCGAAGAAAAATTTTTGGAATTATTCTTAATTTTCTCCTCATTGTGGGTGTGTCGTTACTACCCGCCTGTAAAATTCCGCGCGATCCAAACAATACATTAAATCATGTCTCAAATAGCACTCTTAAAGTAGGATTTTGTGTTAATCCTCCATGGGTAGTAGACACACATCCGCCTAGTGGTATTGAAGCTGAAATTATCCAGGTTTTCGCCAAACAAATACATGCAGACATTCAATGGGTTGCAGGTGCGGAAGAAAATTTATTTGATGGTGTACAAAAAAATACAGTGAATATTATCATTTGCGGTATTAAGGACGATTCGCCATGGAAAGCTTCTGTTAGTTTCACTCGACCCTATTTGCAGAAGGAAACTTCTCATTCTTCTGAGAAATTCTCACCGCGGGTATTTGCGATTATGAAAGGGGAAAATGCTTTCCTCGTAGCATTAGACAAATTCATAGTAAAAAATCAAACCTTGATTCAACAAATAGCAGCTAAAAATGCACATAACTAATACTTTAGAATTTCCGCCGTTATTAGCAAAAATATACAAAAAGGCCGTAGTATATGAATGGATATCTTTATTTTATATGGCATCGGTAGTGTTTTTTTTATACCTTGTGATGGGTAATTCTCAAACTATGAAGGCAGTTTTTTTCGAAGATAGTTTGAGTCTCATTCCTCCCCTTATGTTTCTTATCTCCAGTCACTTCATTAAAAAACCTGCCAATAAAAATTTTCCTTATGGGTTTCATAAAATAACAAATATTTGTCATTTAGCCAGCGCGCTGACACTTTGTGCAGTGGGACTTTCTCTAATGATTGATAGCACTAGAGTGCTCTTAAAACATGAACATCCCGACATTTCCATTATCGTTATCGGCGATCAAATCATCTGGCTCGGTTATTTAATGATGGTAGCGCTATTATGGAAAAGTATTCCAAATACATTTTTAGGCCGCGTGAAATACCGAATGTCATTACAACTGTATGACAAAATTCTTTTCACCGATGCCAAAATGAATAAGGCGGACTGGTTGACAGGTTTTGCTAGCATTGTGGGAATTTTAGGAATTGGCATGGGTTTGTGGTGGATGGACTCCGCAGTTGCGATTCTTATCTCCTTCGATATTTTATATGATGGTTATCACACCCTAAAAAAAGCTATATTAGATTTACTCGATGAGATGCCACATACCCTCGCCAGAGATAAAACTGACCCGATTATTCACCAAGCGGCTAAATATATCGCAGATCAATCTTGGGTTAAAGAATCTGCTGTACGTTTTCGAGATGAGGGGCACATTTTTTTTGGGGAAATATTTATCGTCCCCAACACAGATAAAAATTTAATCGACCACGCGAACAAACTGGAGGCAGAAATTAAACAACTTAATTGGCGACTACATGATGTTGTCATAGTACTTACATAAACCTGAACAGGGCTGCTAAAATTAATATTAGCGCTACTTTCTCAAGTATAAGTCGGACTATACACTTCATCCTCACTAATAATGCTGCTTGATTTACAATTATTAGGCTCTGACAGCTTCCATGTGACTGATTTCTTTGTTTGCACTTCCGTTGAATCGCACGGGTTAGGAGCAGTAGAATAGAAATAGTGCGAAGGCATACTATGTTGTTTAAATGTTCGAATATAGTTGGAAGTATCCTGTTCACCGCTATCTTTTTCAAAATCTCTCTCGTCATCTTGTTCAAATAAGGCGTTAATGACCGAATCAGCCCTCGCCAAATCTCTCAAAGAGGAACCGTAGGATGAAGTGACATCGGTATTCGCTCCTTTTTCTAATAACAGTTTAATAGTCATCATATTTTTATTTTTTTTCTCAACTGCAATAAACAAAGGAGTACGGCCCAACTTGTCTTTTACCTCAATATGTTCGGGATATTTATTCAATAAAAATCTTAATATATCGTTTGCTTCGCCATAAACTGCTTTATGGAAAATAGTCGATTCATTATCATCTTCTGTCAATAATACGGTCTCAGGCTTTAAAAGTAGTTTTAAAATTTGAATGTGGTGGATATTATCTGTAAACGCAGCGATGTGAAGCGCTGTCTCCGAGTGATAGTTTTTGACACTGACATCGATTTCGTGATCAAGTAAAATTTGCACTGCCTTCGGTTTTTTATAATAAGTAGCATAATGGAGAAATCCCTGGCCCTTTTTAGAGAGGTTGTTAAGCAAATTATTTTTCTGTAATATCCTCGCTACTTTGCGAAGTTCAGTAAAATTGTTATTTTCTATCGCTTCTAATAAGCGTTCACTTGGTTGTTTACTTAGCATTTTCTACTCAAATTTAAGGGTGTAATGAATTTTTAACTAACGTAGTATACGACAAGTTACTTAATATAATCTTAAACGTATTATGATTTAGCAATTTTTCCTTTGTACAGGGCAAAAATTATAAAAGGCTTATTTCGAGGGGGTTACATCACGTCGTTGTCCGCGATTTATTCGCGGACGGCGTGGTTGTACTGTGGTTTATTCGCGTATTTACTGTGATTGCCATGAATTGGAGTTAATTTCGCAGACAGATTCCTCATGAGAGTTTCCTTTATCAAGAGCGAATAAAGGGATATTCATACGGATGGCTGTTAGCCTTAAGCCATATAGTGTTGAATTACCAATGGAACGCTGATTTCTATTACTAATCTCTCTATTATTTCAGCTTTGCGGTTGTTTCTGAGAATGCAGCGGTGTTTCCTCAATGTGTAAATTTTGCGAATCGTTTGCGTTATTCGCCATCAACACTGCAACCGTTTTAGGATTGCCATACTGACAAGCTAAATCTAGGTGCACGACCATCAAAAAAATCTTTCTCATAAAAATCGACATCCGCATTATTTTGGATGAAGTGTTCTGCTGACTCCGCCTCTCCACATATACAAGCACACACTAACAGTAAATTTAGAAACCTTGGTGGTGGGTTTGCGTGATTGAATGCTTCAAAATTGTCAACCAGGGGCTGCTCGAGTCTATGTATTATCATGATAAATATCCTATAAATAATAATGGTGCAATCACTGTAGCGTTCTACATCGCTGCAGGACGGCTTGACTATACAAACTTTAGCCTAATTAAACTTTATTCGCATTGAGTCCACTGACACTCGTTTTTCATTTGTTTGCGCTAACGCACGAGAAACAATAGGGCTATCACTATTAAACCTTACAGTACATTGCAGTTTTGCCCCATCTTTTAACGCTTTGGCTTGATATAAATCCTCTAAATTAGATAATAAATGTTGACCTTGTTCTCCAATTAAACCTGTTTTTAAGATAGTTAATGCTTGGGCATCTTTATATATTTTTAATAACACCGTTTCATAAGTTTTAAAATTACACACAATCATGTTACTAAATTCAGTATCTTGAAAGTATTGAACAAACTTGTCTGCCAAAAGGCAGGCAACTGATTTTTCACCATTAATGGCGAGCCCAAAAGCGCGATCTAGATCCGCAAGAATTTCTGCAAAATGGACTGAGTCGTTTAACGCTTCATCACCTTCCATCCGAGATATCACTTTAGTTTCGCGAGGTGACACTATACGAGTAATAACATTTTTCTTGTCTTGATTTTTTTCATAGCCCTGATATTTCTCCTTTCGTGCACTCATAATTTCTCCGCTATTGCCAATCTCGACTATAGCAACATCACCTGTAAGTTTTTTATGAATATACTTGCGAGCACGATTTATGGTTGATTGTTTGCCTAGTAGACAATAATCTTTTTTAAGATCATTTAAATTATTGTACATTACCATCTCTTTGAGCACCCCATCTCGGCCATCAAATCTTATTAGCACATACTGCTGATAATATTCATGCTCAGCAGGGGGATCTTGGAGGGAAAGCACCCATTCTAACTTATTTCTTAACTCTATACACAAGTCTTTAATTTTTGTTTCACGGTCAGCCATTAGTATAAGCTTAGCATTGATTGCATTTAAAACTAAAGGCACCACTGGCGCTGGAATTTCCCTGATATTATTAGAGAAGTACTTGAAATAACTCGGATAGCTCAACATCTCCTCCAAGGCATCATTATTCTTAGCAAGATCAAACAAATAATCTCTATCATTCTCGAAATCTAAATTTTCAACTGCGCCACTTAATCTATCTAAAAAGTCATCCGATTCAATTTTTGCAGAAAGGCAATTAACTAATATCCTCGGCGTTATATCAGACTTCAGTAATTGAAAAATTTCCTCCCTTGAAAGACGCATAGCACTAATATATTCTTCACAATTACTTTTATCAAAATAATGCTGATCTAGTATTGAAATTAACTGACTATTACTTAAATAATTATTATTCCATTTATGACCGTATCGAGTTTGCATCAATAATTCAGCTGCGGCTTTATCACCCATCACCACCCTGAATATTAAATCTTTCAATTGTGAACTTTGTTGCAGAGAGCGATCGAAATGAGCATCGCCGCGATGTTTATAGAAGATTTTGGCCAACTGATTGCACTCACGATCTTCTATGTGTGTTATTGATTTTAGATAAGTTATTGCATCTTGAGGATTTTTTTTAGCATCGCCTAACGAAATTATATTTTCATTTTTGTCATTAAGCTTTGATTTTTCAATAATATTTTTCTTCATTAGACCTATTCCGAGAGTTTTATCAATTAAAAAGACAAGTCATATAATGCTATAAAATTAACGCGCGCGGTAGTCCTTACCTCATTGACACCTTACAAATTGCTCTATACACTTTATCTTCGTTCACCAGGGGTGCTTTGTTAAAAAGCTGAGAAATACCCTTATAACCTGCTCTGGGTAATGCCTGCGGAGGGAGTGTGATGAAAGATACATGCTTCTTTCATTCATTGCCTCCATTAATTTGGAGGTCTGTAAAATGAATTTATCTATTCTGCATCTTTGTTTAGTCACACACATTGGCAAAACACCCCTACCCCAATATACAAATTTTCTCAAAAAAGCCATTAGCGGCGGCGTAACTTGCATACAACTTCGAGAAAAAACACGCGATTATAATGAACTATATGTTGTAGCAAAAACACTTCAAAAATTTCTACGCCCACTCAAAATTCCTTTAATAATTAACGATCATATCGAAATTGCCAAAGCCGTGGATGCAGATGGAGTTCATTTAGGCCAAAATGATCTTTCGCCATACCTGGCACGAAAAATCTTGGGGCCAGATAAGATCATAGGTTGGTCTGTGGAAAGTTTAACAGACGTTGTCAAAGCGAATAATATCGATGCAATTGATTATATTGGCGCAAGTGCAATTTTTCCGAGCAAATCAAAACCGAATTGTAAAATGATATGGGGGTTGGAAGGTCTATCAAAAATAGTCAACATTACCGGCCACCCTATTATGGCCATCGGTGGAATCAATAAAAATAATATTGGCAGTGTCATCAATCGAGGCGCGTCAGGCGCAGCGGTGATCGGGGCAATTCATGATTACCCTGATGCACTTGAAGCTGCAAAAGATTTGAGTCTAGCAATTAAAATATGCATGGAGGATAGAGATAGTGCAACACAAAATAAAGTTAGCCTGTCATAAGATACAATCTGCCACCCCTCTTATACTTAATCTGACAAATTATGTAAGCGCTGATTTTGTCGCTAATGGTTTAATTGCTCTCGGCGCTTCTCCCATTATGAGTTATGCTCCAGAAGAAAGCGAACTAGTCACTATCGCAAAAGCGTTAGTAATTAATTTTGGCACACTCCATAACAATTTTATTCGACAATGCGAAAAATTTTGTGAGGTAGCTAACAACAATAATATTCCCATTATTTTGGATCCCGTAGGCGCAGGTGCAAGTGAGCTGCGCACCGCTACTGTTTTAAATTTTTTGCAGACATTCTCTATTGCCATTATTCGAGGTAATGCCAGCGAAATTGACGCCCTATCATCGGGAACTAAAAATTCAAAAGGAGTAGATACCACTTTAGAAACAAAAAATATAATTTCAAATGCGATAGCTCTTTCTACGCTACGTAATTGCACGATCGTTGTCAGCGGCAAGACCGATATTATTATTGATAAAGAAAAAATCGCGCACTCTGACTATGGCTCTAATTTGATGACCAAGGTAACGGGTACCGGATGTTTACTATCTGCCTTTATTGGTGCTTTTCATGCGATCGATTCAGATCGTTTTAATGCAGCACGCTTAGCAACTACTTTTTACGGCTGGTGCGCTCACCAAGCTGAAATGATGGCACCACCAGGGCCCGCATCTTTTAAGATTAATTTTCTAGACAAAATTTATCAAGGAATTCAATGAACAGCTACCTATGCGTCGCAACTATTGGGGGTACTGACCCCACCGGTGGTGCTGGAATTCAAGCTGATATTAAAACGATTTCAGCCACTCGTTGCTACGCAGCATCGATCATATGCGCTTTAGTGAGCCAAAACACCCAAGGTGTCAAAAGCATCTTCCAGCTTCCTCCCGAGATTATCAAAGACCAAATTGAATGTGTTTTCGAGGATTTAAACATTCAAGCTTTAAAGATTGGCATGTTATATAATCGTCAGAACATAAGCTTGGTCAATGATTTAATTGAATATTATAAACCTAAGCGCATTGTTATAGATCCTGTAATGCGAGCGAAAGATAATTCAGAACTTTCCTCTATTGATGTAATGAACTCACTGTCTAATGAATTATTTTCAAAAGCTACTTTAATTACTCCAAATGCCCATGAAGCTGAGCAGTTATTAAATACTAAAATCACTACCTTAACCCAGCAAAAAGCAGCAGCTAAAATATTGGGTGATAAATTTGAAACTAATGTTCTAATAAAGGGAGGTCATATTAAGGGCAGTCAATGTATTGACGTTCTATATCTGTGTAGCGAAAAGTCATATTATTTATATTCAGCGCCCAGAATTATGACACGTCATACTCATGGTACAGGCTGCTGTTTAGCTGCCGCCATTACGTGCTACTTGGCAAAGGGCTATAGTGTCGAAAATGCGGTAGGAATCGCTAAAAAATACGTAACTGAAGCTATCCAATCAGGGAGTAACAAAGCGCTAGGGAAAGGTCATGGTCCCGTAGAACATTTTTATTTTATGAATGATCTTGCGACAAATGAATAAAAGAAGCTGCAATGGCTACGTTTTTTGACGCTTTGCAAAAGTACCTTGCTGAGATAACATGAATAAATGCTGTACGATAGTTAAGAAGTAAGAATTCGCAACACTACCTTAAATTCATGGACACGAAGAATGCTGAACTTAATTAACGAACCAAAATTTTTGAATCACCGTTGCAAAAACGCTGATAGCGCTACATAAAAAAATTCCCCATAAAACATCCACAATACTAATCATAAGCGGCCATCTAGCTAAGGTGGCCAAGTTAACAAAATTATGATAGGTAAAGAGGCAAGCACCGAATAATCCTCCCCAGAAAAGCGCATGATAGATATTTCCGTTTGATTTCGGTAGAACAAAGCAAAAAATTCCGAGTAAGAGCATGAAGTAGCCGACAAACATCGCGGGCCAATTTACTGCGAAAAGATCATTTGTTTTGTGTAGTAGTGGGCCTATTTGCCTTGCATATAAACTTCGGGAAAAAACAGCAAACCATGTCATATCTAGAATGAACATAAACACTGAGCTGATAAAAAAGGTTACTATTAAGGGCATTGATTTATTCCTTCAATTTGTTTCCATGTAAGCGATGAATTACAATCAAGTGGTGTAGCAATAATGTATATATTGCGCTGCAATTTTGAATTTAGCCACATATTCGCGAAGCGATCTGCATTAATAAAAGTAATCCCATCGCGAGTTTTCATGCCATCAAAATGTGCCGCTGAATCTGCAAAGAAAATAGTCGCGTGATCCAAGTTATTCGTATTTGGCGAGGAATCATAACCCGCAACAGCCACCCAATGCCCTCCCCAATCAATCCAATCAACTAAAACAGGAGTGCCCTCAGTCAATTTCGTGCGCAACATCTGAAGCGATCCGTTATAGCACGCTTTTGCTCTAAAGCCATGATTATTTAACCAGCATACTAATTGATCTTCGTTGGTACCTTCCGATTTTGTAGTGCCCATTTCTTTAGCAATACACATTTCCATTTTTTGGTTCATCTGAGATTCGCTCAACTTTCCATAATAGCGTAACAGAGACATTACAATCGCCGGACCACAGGTATAATCAGTCGTTTGTTGATAGCCCTTTATATTCAAAAAAGTAGTAGTATGCTGGTTACTAAGATGAAAAAAGTGTTTTGCCTGATTTTCAGTTAAGGCATAAATCGGGCCAGCTTTACTGAGTAATATAAAAGCTAAAATAATATAGCGCATATAAATCATGTTAATCTCATATATCCTATTGTCGAGCTGAGTGTAATGGCACTATTTTTCCAATTCTAATTGCATCACGGTAACAGTATGCGTAAAAAGCTCGTCGGTACCCATCTTTTTCCATCCTAACCTTGAATACCAATTTGGAATAGTAGCATCAAAGGCTAACAGATATAATTTTTCATAGCCTCGAGCCAATGCTTCTTGCTCAATCGCTTTGATGAGTCTTTCGCCCACTCTCGACCCACGATATTTAGGATGAACAACTAAGCTGCCAAGCCAAGGCTCTAAATCAGGCCTGATACCATCATTGATACGTAGTGATGCCATTCCAACAGGAGTTTGCTCACTAAGTGCCACTAACGTAATAGGGAGCTGATCATAATTCAGGTGAGTCATCAGACGCTGCTTGGTAGTTTCCACAGAGGCGCCCTTTACCCAATGCTGACTTATCTCATCATACTGTAGCTTTGCGAGGACAGAGATGTGTTGGCTACAATTGGTCAAATACTCTATGCGTAAGTCAATATTTTGATTATGGTCAGCAATGATTGTTTGAGTCACCTTTACCAATCCTTCATATTTGTGGTGTCACCCTCTTTAATTATTCACTTTTTGGAATCAGAGTACATTATAAATTTTTTCTAATTTCATACTGATATTCAAAAAGATGTGACGACCAATATTTTAAAAAGTATCCCCCTTCTGCATTACTGCACAAGGAGGACCTAGAAGCTGGAATAGTTGTTAATATAACGACGTATTATTTAGAACCACCCAAATTTCTTAGCGTTTGAGTAACGTTAGTAGATGGAAAAGCTTTGTTACCCTGAGAAGCTGAAGTTACCGGATGATAAAAGGCAGATCTCACCTGTAACAATCCAGATATTTGATGAGGACCCGTTTTGCTTATATGATAATGTCTCTTAGCTCCATTTCTACTCAAACTCGTTTGAGGATCATCTAGCTGCTTTTTCTTTTCATCTTTAAAAGGCACGTGTTTTTTAGCTATCGAAACAATGCCCTCGAGATTTGGCTGCTCAGATTTCAAATCTTCTAACTCCCTAGCTTGTGCATCGCATTGGTCATGTAATGTCGAAATTTTACTTTCTTGATCACTAATCACATTTTCAAGCTGTCTAATTTTGGCTTGGAGCTGTTCTACTTGTTGTTGAGCTTGGTTCCGCTCGCCTGTTAATAAATTAATTTTCTCATCAAAATCTTTTTTAAGCTTAAGCTTCATATCCGGTTTTTTTAGCTCATAGCTGATAGTTGTTCTCAAAGTTGCTTTAAATTCGATAAATTCCTCATCTTTGAGCGCTCCAATCTTCAAGAAATTAGGATTGGTAAGCATGGTATTGACTTGTTGATAGATATTATTAATAGGGGGATTAGCAGGATCTTTTCCTTCAAATATAACTTGAAAATACTCGTGTGCGATCTGAGTATCATTTTTGAAATATTCAATAACATCTTTCACTAAAGCAGGAACCTCGTCTTTGAGGTGGATGGAATAGGCTAGGGGCAGGGATTGTGGCATTTGAAGCTCCTTATTATAAATAATAGCTGTGACAATCTGCATATTTTTAAGATTTTTAATAGAGGTAATTTACGTACCAAATAATTATGACAGATTATTGAGCTAAGTTAAATCCTAAAGTCTTGACCCTTAGAATGGATTCCTACCTCAGCAGCCTAAACGCTAGCGCTGCATCTTCATTACGTTTTAAAAGTTTTGCTAACGATAAATTTGAAGTATTATTGTTATCTTTCATTCTACAAAAGGAATTTGTATGTATAAAATAATAATGATGTTGCTAGCGACAGTTATTTTATCCGCCTGCGAATGTTGCCCTGAAACTGCAGCGGAGTATTTCAATCAAAAATCACTATCGTGTGGTTGTGATTAACGACATTTCAGCTAACGTTTTCCACTTCTTGTGGCATATAGCTACCTTTAAACTGCGTGGTTCGTTGATGAGGAAGACACTGGGGATAATTCTTAGCAATAAAATCGATTAGCTTTTCACGTACTTCACAACGTAAATCCCAAGCCTCAGCAGGGCTACGCGCACTTGTGAGAATTCGAAGCTCCATTGAATTCTGCTTGGCATCACTGACTTGAATATTGTTCACTTTACCATCCCATAAACGTGTAGCCTTAAGCACATTTAAGAGTTCACCCCGCAAAACATCGACAGGTAGGGTGTAATCTACGTATAAATACGTAGTGCCAATTAAGTTGGTTGCTTGTTCCCTGCTCCAGTTCTGAAAAGGTTTTTCTAGAAAATAATTAGTGGGAACCACTAAACGTCGCCAATCCCATAATTTAATGACTACATAACGAAAATTTATTTTTTCGACAACACCGAATTCATTTTCAATAATAACTGCATCTCCAATCTTGATAGGTTGGCTAACGGCGATTTCTATACTCGCTAAAAGACTTGGAAGGGAACGTTGAGCTGCTAACGTGAGAACAACACCCGCTATCCCTGCTGTTGTCAACACGCTGGCCCCGAGGCTACGTACGTTATCAAATAGCATAAGAGAAGCACCCAGCGCTAAGATAAGAATAACTCCATATATAACACGCTTTAATATCCGCATTTGCGTATACATCTTTCTCGCAGTTACATTAGTGGCTGATTTAAATGCGTAATAATTTACAATTAACTGTTCTGCGGCATGTACCAAGCGAAAAAAAATCCATGTAATGCACCCAATCACAAAAATACTGGTTATCTTCTCTAATATAAACTCAAACTGAGCAGGTAACCCAATGTATGGAAGCACAAGGTTCACCATTGCCAATAAGGCAATAGCTTTCGAAGCGCTCGCTAAAAAAGGAATTATGATGATACTTGTTTTGCTGTCACGCAGAGTAGAAAGTGACTTAAGATATTTACTAGCAATATTAATAAGACGAATAAAGAACCAGTAAAATATGACTATGAGTATCGCTTGTAATCCTATCGCAGCTGCAGTCAACCATTGAGAAGTTTCCTGACTAATATCTTCACCATAGTAATATCGTATGGCGCCATAAATGAGTCCGGCGCAAAAGGCTACCAAACAGGGAATACTAATTGCATGGAGTGTACATGTTAACCAGCTCTGTGGGGAAGGAGTGTTCACGGACCCTATCTTGCTCTCTACAGTCATATTCAACCTCTACTACAATCAATAATAAGCACTACACAATACTATAAATTTATATCCGCCCTTGAAAGGACTCTAAAAATAAACATTACAAAATTTGAAGACAAGCGATTTTCGTTATAAAAATTCATTTTATTTTAATACATTTCTCTCAGTTTTAACAGTTCAAATCTGGTGCAACGCCATATGTGGCGGTTTTGGAGGATGTATTTTAATGAAAATTAAGACTTCAGGGACTAAGAGTAACCTACTTATGTGAAGTTTTTTGTACATTTGTATTCTATATACTATTACTAACACAGGACGATTAATTTTCATCAGTAAGGAGCAAATTATGGATGCTGTAGCATTTCTTATTAATGAGCATAATAAGGTTAGAAAATCCTTTACCGATATTCTTGAAGGGTCACATAGAGACGAGACAACAGCTAAGATGTTTAATCTCCTTTGTGATGATTTAATCCGCCATGAAACTATGGAGCAAGAAATTTGGTATCCGCACCTAAAAAGAAATGAAAAACTATCAGAGATCATCACGCATTTGATTGCAGAAGAAAAAAGTGCCAAGAAAACTATTAAAGAATTTCGCAAAATTAAAGATGCTAAAGAGTGGAATAAGAAGTTCATGAAATTCAAACGCGAAGTTGAACACCATGCAAGGGAAGAGGAAACCAAACTATTTCCTAAAGTGAAAAAAATTCTCACCGAAAATGAATTGTTATCTCTGGGTAAAATGATGCGCGAGTATAAGAGAGACTACTTACAGTTAATGGCAGCGTAGAGCCAATAATTCAGGCCATCCCCCAAGCTCGCTATCCCGAGGGCCTCCACGAATCAAATTTATATTGATTCGGGGAGTTCCTTCGCTTCGTGTATAAGCTAAGCTATTACGCGAATGCAGCAAATTTTTAGCTATTCATTTTAAATTAGAAAATTTTTTCATATTATAAATTTATCTTATAATGTGTCTGTTAAAACCCTCGGGAACTTTTGGAGCACCTTCTAAAGATGGAGTCGATTGGTCTTGATTACTAGAAGGGGGACCTGGGGGGGCATCATTAAAAAAGCTCGTTGAAATGACTTGCGAGCTTACATTCTGCACATTAAATGGAGGCAGAGAAGGTTGCTGACCAGGAGCAACCCTCTGTTGAGACGCCTTATTTTGTGGTGATGGGGGGAGATTAAATTGGGGGCGCCCAGATGGAAAGATCTGCTGGGGGCCCAAGGCTAAGACAAAGTTACGAAATTGGAGGGTGACATTCTTAATAAAAGTCGCCTCCATTACTTGGTTATCTAACATTGCCAAAATCAGGCCATTTATTTTTTCTGGGCTGAGATTAAACATATTGATTACATTATCAATAATTTCTCCAATGATGTCCTCAGTCAGAAGAGTAGGCTTAACTGTATCAGCCACTCTATCAGCCATTTGTTTAATTATAACAGTGACTATATTCTCAATTAGGTCAGGCGGAAAGAAGTTATCGCCCAGTTTAAACAACGGCTCATATGATTCAAAAAAGCTTTGATCGATTGGTAGTAGAAGAGGCCTACGATCAGAGGGAAGCTTTCCCACCCAACGCTCATCAATTTTTCGCCTCAATTGACTGCTTAACGCACCGGACAAAGCCCCGCTAACTTTTATTCTCGCAATATTATCTTTAAAATCTAGCGCAAACTCTGTGGCTAATTGTTGGATAATTTGTTCTGGATTTACATCGGGTGTGATCTGCGGTAAGAGGCGATTGCAGAAATGATTATCAAAAGTAGGACCTATAATTTTGGGAACTACCTCTACCAGTAGTTCCTGACACGAACGTATTATTCTTTGTGCCCGACTATCAACAAGGTTTCGTCGAGGAAGAATATCGGTAAACGTAGGGTATCCAGCATCTCGTTTTCTTTTACTAGCACTGCTACTCACAGCATTGACTAGTAATTTTGTCGTATTGTTGTTGTTGTTGTTGTTGTTGTTGTTGTTGTTGTTGTTGTTGTTGTTGTTGTTGTTGTTGTTATTATTATCGTCATCGTCAGTATCGAAATCACCAGCTGAATTAGTTTGATTACAGCGTTCAGACGATTGTTCCCCTATGAGTTGTTCGGCTCCGTTTTTCAGATCTTCTAACTGTTTCTCCGTATATTTGGATCGCAATTTCCAGGTTTGTTTGCTCTCATTACTTCCTTTCTTTCCTTTGCGTCTGCTCTTTTCCTCCTCCGCCTGTTTCTTTTCACAACCCGGGCATTCAAACTTGGCTCTCTCTTCTTCAATCCCATAACATTGAACACAGATAGAGGACTCGGAGCAGATAGAACAAAGATAAAATCGATTGAATAGTGGAGCCAGACAAATATCACATTCGTACTCTTTCTTATCATACTCCTCACTGTCTACTACTTCCTATTATACAATAAGCAGAAGGGGGATGTTAGTGAGTGTTTGAGGTATCATCCGATGAATGATCAATTACTTACAACAACAACTTCTTCTTTCAAAATTTCTCGGTATATATTCAAAAGACGTTTCACAAGATCCAGAGGCTGATTTCTGTTCTCTATTGCAGATTTCAATGCATGGTATATTATGGATTTAAAGGGATATGTGGATT
>JACCWJ010000039.1 GCA_013697705.1 Gammaproteobacteria bacterium
CTTAGGTCGCTTTTTCATCGTTGACTCCTACTTACTCGGTAACAGTAAATATGAGGCAACGAATGCTTTTTAGCCTATTTTCTTACACCCTTCGGTAACATTAATTGTGAGGCAATTCGGTAACACAGAAAATAAATTTTATTAAGACTATTTTAATGTTCATCTGCTACTCTGCTCTGTCTATCTCATTTCTAATCAAATCAAGCTGACCAGGGTCATCAGGAAAAAACATGGGAGAATAATAACAATGATTAAACCTAAAGAACTTCTCTTCGAGCTTATTCAACGAAATAACGAAGGCGAACTTAACGATTTCCTTAATAAATGTAAAAAACTCCAACTTGAACGACCATCAACCAGCTCTTTACTCCAAATTTTCCGCCAAGATTCCTTTACGCAACTAATGAAAGCCAAAAATGGCGTGGGTGATTCTCCGCTTTATTATGCCATAAAACATTCTGCGGATAAGAGTATTCAGTCGTTAATAGCTGCTGGAATAAATGTTAATGATCAATTTTATCACAAAGAGCTAAGAACCGATGCTGTTCCTTTTTATTACGCATGTACTCTAGGTAATTCAGAAATTATTAAGCAATTAATTAACACGGGTGCAGATGTGAACATCCCTCTGATTCTCACTGGTCCTGTAAAACAATTTCCACTTTCAGGGGCCGCCTTTTATGGGCATAGCGAGACTGTTGCCATCCTCATTGATCACAACGCCGATGTAAATGCTGATGACAATATGGGTTATCGTCCTGTTCATTACGCATTGAATAAGGGACATTACCAGATTGTCTCACAGTTAATGGCAGCCGGTGCAGATATTAATGCGAAAACAATGAGCAATACTTATGCTATTGATATAGCATTAATAATTAATCATAAAAAATGCATTGAACTACTGATCGATGCTGGTGCTGTTATTTATTATGATATAGCAAAACTACCAAATACTAATATTGATTGGAGCCATAAAGTAGTCATTGGATTAACAATTAACCGTCAACAAATCACTCGAAGGACACCCGGTTTTGAAAATGCTATCACGACAATAGATGAATTGATGAATGCAATCCAAAGTGGTCGCGTGTTTAATATTAAAGCCTTAGCTGCTCGTTGCGATCATTTGCTAACGCTAGATAAGAATCACCCCGTCAGACCACTCAGAGACGCATTACAAGCTAATTTCAGGGAAAATTATATTGAGTCAGTTAGCAATCCACACCACGGCTCTCCTACCAGTAAGACACAAGAAGATATAATTGATAATGATACAAAAGAGTCGGTTAGCAGTCGACACAACGACACGGCTACCAGTAAGACGCAAGAAGAGCCCTTTAATTCTATAATCAATAATGATGCAAATAAACTCGAAATTTTTCTTACCCAATACCAACAGTCTCATTCTAACGTAAATATAACAAGTCGGCTTCGCAGCATTTTTGTTGGTGGTTCCCTGAAGCAGTTAATGCAAGTCAAAAATAGCGATGGAAATTCCCCACTTTTCATCGCAATCAACGGAAAGTCTGAGCAGATTATTCAATTGCTAATTAATGCTGGCGCGAATGTCAACGAAGAAATCATTAATAAAGGCGATCCGAATCGATCTGAGACCCTTCTCAATATTGCTATAAGTAATAAAAGTAGCGGTATTGTTGCCCACTTAATTGCCGCTGGTGCATATGTTAACCGTCCGTCTACGATGGAAAGTGGTGGCAGCTCTAAATGTAGATCCCCGCTTCAGACAGCTGCAAGCATAGGAAGCCCAGAGATTGTTGCTCAACTTATTTTAGTCGGTGCAAATGTTAATGCAGCAACCACTGATGGCATGACCGCTCTTCATTATGCCGCAGAAAATGGCAATCATCAGATTATTTCTCAATTGATTGCAGCAAAAGCAAACATGACTGCAGCAGGTCAGAATTTGGAAACTCCAATTGATATAGCAACAAAAAAAGGTTATGTACCGTGCGTTGAATTGTTACTCGATGCTGGAGGTGGGCTTTATCGCAATTTCACTAACTTACCTAGTGACCCAGTAAATTGGACTCATAAGGTACTCATAGGATCTACTATAAATTTCAAACCGATTACTCGAAAAATGGCTGGTTTTGAAAAAGCCATTACAACTCCGTATGAATTTCTCAATGCGATTAAAGGTGGAGCCCCTTTTAATCGCAATGCTTTATTAGTCAGTTGCAATCGTCTTCTCCAGGAAAATGATAATAATTCCTCCCTTAAAGAATTGAGAAATTATCTTTGGGCAATTGCGCTCCCCTCTGATATAGCACAAAATAATTCAAATAATGCCGAGGAGAGTAGCTCATTACTTGCTAGATGGGAAATTCAACAATCCTTGCCAGAGCAGATGAATAAGCTCCACTTATGCAAAGATGTCAATGAAAAAAATAGTCGAATACAAAAACTTTTACCTGTTTTGATAAAAAATAATTTGGAAGGTGTTTTTGATAAAGAAATTATTGAACTGGGAAATCAGTACCCTGATGCTGTGAATGAATTCGGCGAATCTCTGTTACATTTATTAATCACATCCTGCACCAGTCCTAATCGTTGGAGATTGATTGATAATTTAATCCATACACATCATATAAACCCAAATTCAGTAGATAATGCCGGTCAAACACCACTGCAATATTTAATGAATAATCTTTGGGATGGCAATATTATTGATATAATGAAATTCATACGGTTAGGCGCCAATCCCCAGTCTCTTAATAATGAAGGCAAGACGGTTTTAGAATTATTTGAAAAGTACAATTCAAAAGATTCGTTACATGCCATTTCTGAGCTGAGAACCCTAATTGACAAAGAGCAAACTAAAAAACTTAGCATACAACGCAATAGAACAAACAAGCCAGCGCCCCTTGATAGTAACAACTCATCCAGAGAAGACAAAATTCAGTTTGAGGATTTAGATGTGATTAGTCCGTCTATGAGGATACTATTTAGGGCTGCACAAAATAACAATGTCAAATTGCTCACTGCTGCTAATCCTGGCTTCAAAATTACATTTGCGCTAGCCGTTCTTTATGTTTACTGGCATGGAAAAATCAATGACCGAAATATCATGTATAAGCTTTTTCAAGGAGCACTCTTCTGCCTTGGAAGTGATACGCTCCTCCTCAACTACGAAAGCACCTCAGATATAGTGCGTTTACTACAGTCTTCATTTCAAAACATAACAAATGCCGCATCGCTTGGGTCAGAAAACCCAGCGATATTGCCACCTACCGATGCCATTCCATTTGAGTTTTATCATGTTGACCATCCCTTGGCCATGACTGATCATATATTCGATAAGCGATTAGATACGGATAACGAACGCACACTAACAGAGAAGCAGGTAACAGAACCTTATTCTTCTTCGACTGAAGGTTTCACAACTGAAAACCCGTCTATCAGTCAATATAAAAACTTGAGCTTTTTAAATAATCAAAATGAATCAGACTCACACCATCATACTGAAGATACACTCATGCAAA
The DNA here is from genome assembly GCA_013697705.1 of Gammaproteobacteria bacterium. Lineage (NCBI taxonomy): Bacteria > Pseudomonadati > Pseudomonadota > Gammaproteobacteria > Gammaproteobacteria bacterium. The sequence continues at coordinate 3,507 of JACCWJ010000039.1, forward strand.
TAAACTTACCTAAATAGTCCGTTTATTTTTATCTTCAAATAAGTCAGGGTCACATTTTGACTTATCAGTTTTTTTAATTATTATTTGTAACTATTCAGCACTAATTTTTGATCTTTGCTCGAACGGTTAGTTTTGCGCTGAATAGTTACTATTATTTAAATCTGATAAGTCAAGATGTGACCACTAAATTGTTTAAATTTCTAAGGAGTTAAGGGTATAATTGTGACAAAAAAGCATCAGAAAAAATCTCTTCAAGAATCATCACTTCCATTGTCAAATACACAAAAATTGATAAAACGACCCTCCATACAACAACTGGTTGAAATGGATATGATGTTGATTCGTTGGAATACTCTAGCTAGAACTTACGATGTCATGATGGTAGGCATTGCTGTTCACTTGTCATATAAAATCCTACAATCGATCGGGGACGAAAACTATTGGCTGTATAATGACAATAAGTTTCATCATTTATTCAATATATCCACGGTAGAAGCAGTTTGTTTTCTTGTGCAGTACTACTTAACTCATCTCTTAAATCATTTTGCTCCAAATGGCGCTGTTTTATCATTCCTTTACAGTGCAAAAATGGGAACGGAGACGATGGATGAAGCATTTCAAGATGAGGAGAAGGCTGCACAGTTGTTAAGTTTCTACCAACAAAAAATAGGTAGTGAAAAGGGAGCAGCCGTTAATCATCTCTCATCATTTATATTGTTCAATATGGCTCATCAATTAATAGGGGTTACGCGGTCTGCTATCCCATTATTATCCTGCGTAACTAATTATGCTGTTTCAGAAATGGCTGTTATTCAATTTGCATTGGGAGAAAAATTTTCACAAAAAAATCTCAGCAAGCAAAAATCCTATCTAGATAATATTATTGACTCCAACAAAGAGCTATCTTGGCAAATTAATTCAGATGGGTACAGCTTTGACATTAAATCTTCCAAGAAAACTATAATAGTGCCAGGAGGGGAACTCTCTCCAAAATTATATTTCGAAATGCTTGGAGAAAGTATTAAACGTTATAAGCCAGAAGTCAAAATTTATAAAGATATTAATGGTTTAACAATTGCAAATATTTACCTCAATGAACAAGATCATCATCAAATCAGGAAATGGTTTTTTAGTCAGTTAAACGTCAACTTGTATCTTAAAAACCACAAAAAACAACACCATATTTTTTTACAGAAGTTAAACCAGATTATGCAACCTGCTTTGAGCTGGTATGCGGGCGATCCTGTTATAAAAGAAGATGAAACCCCAGAATTGGTATCCAAAAGCACAACTGTTCGTAGTTGGAATCATGAGTCAAAAGCCGCAAGCATTAAATTATTGCAATCACATTTTGGCATGGATAATATAAAATTAGAGCATGAACGATTTTTGATTATTGGACATCATTCTCTACACCTCAACACGGAGAAAGCGATAGAATCTTTTTGCAAGGAATTAACTAATTACGAACAACCCCTGCTAACACAATCCCCAAATAGACTAAAGACTGAGGAGACCAAAGCTACTGCACCAGCTACTGGCTGGATAAGCTTCTTTCATCAGCAAAGTTTGAGGACGGCAAAATTTCTCCCTCTGATTAATCGCTATGTTTCTTCGAGTGAACCAAAATTAAAGACAGCTAAAATTGAGCTTCCTCCTAAAACAACTATCTTATACAAAGAAGAATCTATAACCTACAACCCCGCTGCCAATTTTAATGAGTTGCTAGAAATGAGTGGTCTAATATGTATGCCATTACTGCATGAAGGCAAATTTATTCGCTTTATGGTAATTGATATGAAATCGTTAAGGGATTTTCCAGACGGTGGCATGCATATATTTAGTTTATTAATCGATCATCAAGCTACTGGTGGCGGCCATTTTATACCTTTAACAAATGACAATAAATTGAGGCAACATTATGGAGCAACACATAAAATCCGATTTTGGGTTGAAGGCAATGGCAAGGCGCGGGGTTTAGTAATACCTGAAAAATCTGCGGCAACACCGGGAGCCGAGCCCGTGAGTAGCTTCATGATTTTAAAAAAGCATGGATGAAAAATTATTTTAACAAAGAATACCCAGCTCGTATTTTGATGAAAATATTTGCCCAGCCTAATTAGTTTGCTTCAGGCTTTTAAACCATTATTATTGCATCCTCTTAAAGGATGTTGCATATAAACCCTAATAGATACTTTCAGTTTTAAAAATGTGAGGAGATTTTATGACCCGATCAAAACAACCGTTGGAGGAATACCCTTCGGTAAATAAAAAATAATCTTCGGATTCAACCAAATTTACTACAAGCATAGGTCAAAAAATTGTTATGGGAAGTATTGCAGGTGCGACAGAAGTTATAATCAATCACCCATTGTGGAGGATTAAAACTCGCATGCAAACAAAACAATCATTTACACTTAAGCCAAATGTGCTCTATAGCGGAATAGTTCCAAATGCAGCGAGTATGATACCAACTACTGCCATGCAAGTTGGCTTTAATGGTTGCTTCCAAAACTTATTTTTTAAGGATGCAAAAGAATTATCTAATTCTCAACAAGTAACAACTGCTTTTCTTGCGGGAACGGTTTCTTCGCTGGTAAGCTGCCCAACAGAAATGGTAATGACCCATCAAACGAAAGAGGTGAATTTTTATCCTACTGCAAAAAATTTGTATCAACAGGGGAATTATCAGCGTTTGTTTACAGCTCTGCCCGCTACAGCCCTCCGAGAGGGAATGTTTGCAGCATTTTTTCTTGTGGGAACACCTATGCTGAAAAAACATATTTCTCCCTACTGTACCAATGACAATTTTTCTTCACTCGTTGCTGGAATGGGTGCCGGTCTGGGTGCGACTATTGCTTCCCAGGGAATTGATTCCATTAAAACTGAACAGCAATCAGCCGCTCCAAAGATGATAGTAAGTTTCAATAGAGCAATAAAAAATCTTTACACCAAAGAGGGTGTCTATGGATTTTTCAAAGGCAGCGTGCCCAGGGGAATACGTGTAATGTCGGCTGTCACCATATTGTCTTCAGTTAAAGAGAAAATGGAAAATAGATTCAATGACTACGATTCACGAAGTAAATTAGCTCCATAGATTGATAAATTATCCTCCTGTGGCATACCCACAGGAGGAATATTAAACCTCGGAATAATAATGGAGCTATTTTTGTAGTTCCCGCTCCCAGAACCGTAGCGCTCCACATTGTTCTACAAATTTACTCACATTACTTTTGTCGAGTGAGACGCAACCTGCATCTAACTCATCAAGAATACCCGCTTTTTCAAATAATGGCTGAGCCTCTTGAACATAGCCAATAAATTTTGAATGTGCAAAGGCATCTGCTACAAAATCACGGGCTGCAGGGTTTTTTAGCAACTCCGTTACACCCTGGGATGAAACAATAATTGCCACTGCATCATATAATGCGGAAGGACCGCCCTCGATTTTCTGTTGTGCATCTAACCATTGATTATTACTTAGCATAACACCAGCCACTTTGGGTGCGATAATTTCCATGGTCGCATCTATTTTTTTAAGGGCAGTTTCGAGCGCTTTATAGACTTCTGCGTTCGCACCATTTGTTACCAATACGCCCATCTTACGCCCATTAAATTGTTTTGGGCCATTTAAAATTATGCTTAGGGCAGGAGATTTTTTTAAGGAGTTATCAACGGGACGCAGGCCTTGTGCCGGCTTTGGCAACTCCTCTACACCTAAACCATCAGCAACATTCTTAGCTAACATTTCGTCTATATTAAGTAAATGCGCCAGCATTCGCACACGAATCGCAACTCTTTCAACCTTGCTTAATTCAAAAATAACCGCATTGGCTAAATGAGATTGCTCTACAGGGGTTTGACTAATATAGAATTGGCGTGCTTGGCTATAATGATCTGCAAAAGTTTCAGAACGATGACGTTGCTTAGTACCCTGGATTTCTGCAGGATAAGACTCAAAACCACGTTCTTTATTTTCACGCACCTCTTTGCCCTCTTCCCAGGAATTGGGCTCATAATTGACACGACCTTTAGGATTACTCATTGTCATGTGACCATCTTGCTGAAATAAATGAATGGGACATTTGGGAGCATTGATTGGAATATGCGTAAAATTAGGGCTTCCTAAACGCTTCAGCTGAGTATCTAAATATGAAAAATTTCGGCCTTGCAGTAAAGGGTCATCACTAAAATCAATACCCGGGACTATATTTTGCGTACAAAATGCGACTTGTTCCGTTTCCGCAAAAAAATTATCCACACAACGATCTAGCACCAATCGACCCACGATTTGAACTGGAATTTCTTCTTCGGGAATTATTTTGGTTGGATCTAATACGTCGAAGGCAAATTTTTCTACAAACGATTCATCAAACAATTGTAAGCCGAGCTCCCACTCAGGAAAATCGCCCGCCTGAATAGCATTCCATAAATCTCTCCGATGATAATCGGGATCTGCACCATTTATTTTTACCGCTTCATTCCACACAACTGACTGTAAACCCATCTTTGGCTTCCAGTGAAATTTTACAAAAGTTGATTTGCCTGCTTGATTAATAAAACGAAAAGTATGGACCCCAAAACCTTCCATAAATCGAAAGGAACGCGGTATGGCTCTATCAGACATAATCCACATAACCATGTGCATACTTTCTGGCATAAGTGAAATAAAATCCCAGAAGTTATCATGAGCCGTCTGAGCTTGCGGGAAACCGGAATCAGGCTCGTCTTTTGCAGCATGAATAAGGTCTGGAAATTTGATGGCATCTTGGATAAAGAAAACCGGAATATTGTTACCGACCAGATCCCAGTTGCCTTCCTTAGTATAGAGTTTAACTGCAAATCCTCGCACATCCCTTGCTAAGTCGGCAGACCCTTTATTCCCTGCCACGGTTGAAAAACGCACAAAAACTGGAGTTTTTTCGTGTTCTCTTTGGAATATGTCAGCTTTAGTAAATTCAGCAAGTGATTTATAGGTTTCAAAATAACCATGAGCTCCAAATCCTCTCGCATGTACAACTCGCTCAGGAATACGCTCATGATCGAAGTGAAATATTTTATCTCGAAAAACCATATCCTCGAGTAAAGTTGGCCCTCGGGACCCAATCTTGAGACTATTTTGATCATCCGAAATGGGCATGCCCTGTTGAGTAGTCAAACCTTCATTTGCGATCTTGGTAGCCTGGTGAACTTCGCCTCCTTCTCCCAGTTCTAGGTTTAATTCTCCAATGGAGGCTTTAGTAGGGGTCGAAGTAGATTTTTTGTTATTGGGGTTGTTCTTATCCATGATTTGTCCTTCCTTGTCTTTAAGTATCTAATCCTTTGGAACGCGCACTAAAAGCAGATGAGTGCCGATCGACTATTATCCCCATCACATTCAGTTTTGGCTATAAAAAAAATGTTAAATCTTTCAAGTTTTTGCCATGCTTCTCAGGGTTACGTTGTGCTATTAGCTTTTTGAGTTATTATTCTGAAATCCTCTAATTCAAGATGAGCCCCTGTCTTTTTGCAATCTTTGTGTCGCAAATGAGACCCATCCCTCCCACATCGTCCCGCGATTTAGCGGGATCCAGATCCGATGCTGGATCCCGCGAATAAATCGCGGGACGACGCGGAGGGGTTTGGTTGCGGGACGACGGCGTGATTGTAACCTTCGAAATAAGCCTTTTTAAATTTTTGTCCAGTACAAAGCATAAAGGGTTTGTGTAGGCTGCCTGTCAGACAATTGAGGAAATAAAAAATCTATCAATATCAGAACTCGAGCGTGAGAGTGACGTCCGCTCAGGTTGGATTAAACTTTTCCAAGAGTTCCTTAAATTAGAGTACCATGAAGGTAGCCTTCTTAGGACAAAGCCACTCCGGGGTCACATTTTGAATTAGCTTTTTTAATTATTTTTTTGAAATCGAATAATTTAAGATGTGACCTCGCCTTTTTTGCTAATGAGGGTACGTGAGCCTTTACATCTAGTAATAGAAGAAGAGAGTTTTGTAATGTAATTAGCGAAGTGTTCGACCCAATAGACTGGGATTATTGGACGAGATGAAAAAACGTAATTTCAATTTAAATGTAAAAGGTAAACCAGAAGACCTTAACGCCTGTGGGTCACATTTGAATTATGAGATGTGACACATACTTTATTAGGCTCTGAAGGTTGAGTTTTCATCTAAAGTAGAATCTAAAATTATTTCAACATCTCTTTTAAATTCATCGGGAGGTAAACGAAAATCTAGGTCATTCAATTTTTCAGTCATACTTTCAGTAATAGATCCGCTCTTAGATCTCTCATTAACTAGATTATTAACGAACTCGATATTATGAAATAATGTTAACTGTCTTTTATTATTGTACCAATCACCTATCCCCTTCGTTAATTTTTCGAGATTCAGCCAAAGATATTTAGCAATCGAGAGGGTCTCAGAAGAGTAATCAATCTTTGTCAATTCTTTTAGGGCAGACGTCTTCTCCTTGTCGATTTTTATATCATAGGCCAAAATACTTTTCAAATAATCTAATCCACTTTTATCGTCTGAACTGGAAATTTTTGCATCAGTTTCAGACTGTGAATCAGATGCCACAATAGGGATAGTTTGATAATCTTCATCATTATTATCCGCTACATCATTTTGTATCTCTACGGTTACATTTTGTGAAAGAGTTGTAATTTTAGAATCTTTTGTCAAGTTACTTGATATCTTTTGATACTCAAACAGCATTTTATTATATCTTTCTCTCTTGTCATGATCATTTAAATTTGTTGCCTCCAGAGAATCTTTAATCACTGATTCAAGTAGAATATTAAACCCCCGAAGAATGTTACGGACACCGGTCTGGGAATTTATCCACTCATTGAATGGATAGTATTCTTTATAAGGAAATTTACCATGACCCTTAACATACGGGGCCCTAAAAAATTCGGCATGATTGATATATAAATCAGCGATTTGTTCAACCAACTCTTCTTCAGTTTTATCTTTCATTTCTGTCTCGAATGTAATTTAGAGTAAAAATCTAATGCATTAAATCTCAAAATGTAGAGCTTTTTATGGCATATATATAAGTATATTCATTTTTTATTAAAATAACCTGAAGCTTACTTAAAATTTAAACCAAACGCCTTCATTCTCAAGCATTAGCTTTCCTGGCTTAGAGTTATCTGCAACTAAGATCTAAACGTCTTTGTTATGGCAGGTAGGAGCAACCTTAAGGAAGCTATAACTGTGTGCTATAAGCCGCTAAAAACCAGATTTTAAGCTAATTTTTTAGTTGATTTGCCGAAGAAGATGTTAAATAATGCTAAGTCACTTACTGCCTTCTCTGAAAGAACTTACTATGCAAAAAGAGCCAATCCAGCCATTATTAAAAAAACAAGACACTACTTTAATTACTAGATTAAATAGTGAAAATGAAAGTGTAGAATTATATTATGTGAATCTTTCTTCAGGCATAACTCCAGAGCTGTATGCTGTTATCAAAGAAAAATCATCGCGTCCTCTCAAACGACTTTCTTTTAGTGCTAGCCTTCGCAATGCGTCGCCGGCAGCAATTGAGCAAATTGCCACTTTAATTGAAGCATCTACCGCGGTAGATGTGATAGCACTTAATTCTAATGACTTGCACAAAATTTCCTCTCAAAGTTTTTGCTTGTTATTAAAAGCATTTGAAAATCCTGCTCTTAAAAAAATTGAATTGAAAGATAACAATCTAAATCAATTAATTACTGACAACCAATCAGACTTTCAAAATTTCTTACAAAATACATCGGCAACAATACTTGATCTTGAGACGAATAATATTTCTGATCAAGTGGCTACCTTATTAGCATTGCATGGAAGATTTATGAACATTAATTTGCAGCAAAATCCAGTTACCGATCCTGGTAGTCAAGCATTTCTAATGAATAACTATTTGTTACAAATCAATCTACCAGAAAAAACTGTGAGTAAAAAAATTCTAACTCAATTGGAAACTCATTTACGACGCAATCAAGATGATTTTTTAGGTGGCCGCGCTCATTACGTTAGAAGTCAACAACTTCAATGCCAACGAGAAGATGCATTTGTAAATGCAATATATCCTTTGGTTCAAGGCCTAAGACAAGAAGATAATGTTTTTGCATCTCTACCACCAGATATGGTGAGAAAAATATTTCATTGCGTTGGTGAGGACATAAGGACCCCCACAGCTATAAATGCACTGTGCGATTTGATAATTACAAATATTTGTGGCAACGAACTTAAAAAATTAGAGTGGAAACAAGAAAAAATATTTAAGACAAGAGCTTTACCGAGTAAATTTTTCAAATCTCATCATTATGTTAAAGGCGAATTTGCTGATCCAAAAGATGCAATTGAACAGCCTTTCCCTTCTAAACGATAATCAATAATAAGTAACCTCATAAAGATTTCCCATATCGATTGAGTGCAAAGGCCCCCATATTTTTGGCAATTTCACCTTCAGCAAAAAATACTTTCCCGTTAACTTCCTTCTGTAATAATTCAGCCTCTTCTTCATTATGCGTGCGCACCACTATTTCTACTTCTGGATTGAGTTTTTGCGCACATTGAATCATTTTTCTTACGTAAAAAGTATCCGCTATAACAATCATGAGCATACTGGCGCGGGCAATATGTCCTTGAATAAGCACAAATGGATCGGCGGCATTGCCATACACCGCTGGGATACCCGCTGTGCGTAGACGCTTAATTAATTCACGATTTTCCTCAATTACTACATAAGGAATAGCGTTCTCTGAAAATAAACGCGCCACACGCTCTCCAACACGCCCATATCCTACTAGAACAACTTGCCCTGAAAGATAGCCTTCTTTCGTTGTCATCGGTAATTCTGCCAAAGGATCGCCAGAGCGTTCAAAAATTCCAGATAATTTGGGATAAGATTTCACCCAAGCGTGGATAGGAGTTATAAGTTTAAACACCAAGGGATTGATAGCGATTGATATCAATGCACCTGCAAGAATAAAACTTCGGCCTTCCACCGGAAGCAAGCCCAAACGTATCCCCAGTTCAGCAAGAATGAAAGAAAACTCACCAATTTGCGCCAAGCTTGCCGACACGATTAATGCGGATTGCAATGGGTATCGAAATATAAGCACTAACACAAAAGCTGCAATTGACTTCCCGATAACAATAATTCCGACCACCGTTAAAACTTGTAAAGGTTGCTCGAGTAAAACTGCGGGATTAAATAGCATACCGACTGCCACAAAAAACAACACAGCAAATGCATCTCTAAGCGGTAAAGATTCTTCAGCAGCACGATGGCTAAATGAAGATTCCCGCATAATCATGCCTGCAAAAAAAGCTCCCAAGGCAAAAGAAACACCAAATAACATTGCAGCTATATAGGCAATGCTAATCGCAGCAGTAATAACACATAAAGTAAATAGTTCACGTGAACCTGTTTCTGCAACATGCCAAAGCATCTTAGGGAAATAGCGTCGTCCGACTAAAAGCATTAAGGCAATAAACGCAAACACCTTAACAAACGTAAGACCGAGAACAAACCAGAGCGGTTTATTCACGTCGACTGATGAATTGCCTCCAAGCCAGTGTGATAAAGGGGGTAGTAAGACGAGCACAATAACCATGGCGAGGTCTTCTACAAGAAGCCACCCTACCGCAATATGACCATTTATGGAGTCTAATGAACTTCTTTCTTCCAGCGCTCTCAGCAATACAACTGTACTAGCTACCGACAAAGAAAGACCAAAAATTAAGGCATTGCCATAACTCCAACCCCACATGATTGCAGCGAAGCCGCCGAGACTTGTTGCGGCAATCATTTGAACAATTGCGCCAGGAATGGCAATCTTGCGCACTCTCATCAAATCATCTAGGGAGAAGTGTAGCCCAACCCCAAACATCAGCAACATGACCCCAATTTCCGCAAGTTCCTGAGCTATTTTAACATTGGCTACTAACCCGGGGGTAAAGGGGCCAATAATAACACCCGCTAATAAATAACCCACCAATGCTGGAATCTTAAAGCGTACTGCAATAAATCCCATAATTAATGCCAGAGCAAATCCCATTGCTATGGTGGTAATAAGGGGAAGCGTGGCATCCATTAAATACGTTCCTTGTTTCAGCGTTCCCTATTTAGTAATAACCATTCTAGCAACCCCTTGCTAGATTTCTGATCGCCTCATATAGGGAGAAGCTATTTGAGTTTTCGAGGGCTTGTTAACCGTTTTGTTTGACACCCTTACGCATTTTTTAACGAACTAATATCAATGACAAACCGATACTTAACATCTCCTTTAATAGTGCGGTCATAAGCTTCATTTATTTTTTCAATAGGAATCAATTCTATATCAGAAACAATATTATGTACTGCGCAAAAATCTAGCATTTCCTGTGTTTCCTTAATACCACCTATAAGAGAACCCGCTACATGCCGGCGATTACCGATGAGAGGTGATGCACCTAATTGATATGGCTGTGCGGGTATCCCCACCACCACCAAGGTTGAATCATATTTAAGCAGATTCAAATAATTATCAATTTGGATATTCCCTGCTGCGGTGCTTATCATGAAGTCAAAAGAATTTATATATGTGGTAAACACACTAGGATCGGTAGTATTAATAAAATGGGTTGCACCTAAACGAAGTGCATCCGCTTTTTTATTTTCAGAAGTGCTCAACACAGTGACTTCTGCACCCATGGCAGCTGCTAACTTCACCGCCATATGGCCAAGCCCCCCTAGGCCAACTATTGCCACTTTATCTCCCGGTTTAATATCCCAATGACGCAAAGGAGAATAGGTTGTTATACCTGCACATAAAAGTGGCGCCGCTTTATCAAGAGGTAAGGAATCGGGGATACGTAGCACATAATCTTCAGCTACAACAATCTTTGTGGAATATCCTCCGAACGTAGGTGTCTTGCCATCTTTTTCATAGCTATTGTAGGTGAAGCAAATTTGATTTGGACAATATTGTTGCAGATCAGCTTGGCACATATCACAGGTGCGGCACGAATCTACAAAGCACCCCACACCCACAGAGTCCCCTACTTTAAATTTGGTGACAGCAGAACCCACATGACTCACTTTACCGGCAATTTCGTGTCCTGGAACCATGGGAAACTTAGCACCCCCCCATTCATTGCGTACTTGATGAATATCTGAATGACAAACGCCGCAAAAATGAATATCAATTTCAACATCATGAACACCCGGCTCGCGACGTTTGATTTGAAAGGGTTTTAATTGGTCTTTTTCGCTAGCAGCTGCATAAGCGGCAGTTGTTGTCATAATGTTATTCTCCAAATTTTTTCAATACAGTAATTGCTCAATCGTTACACAAAAAATAAATAGTATTGATGACTCCATACTTCACGGGGAAAAAATAGTTGTAATATTAAATAGCTCATTTTTCTCACTTAATCCATTTTAGATTTCAGATCATTTTCATTAACTCCAACTGCATATAACCATTCTGCGGTCGGCAATACTAGTTTACGTTCAACTAGATTAAAAAGCCCAATAATCATCTCCGCTTCACAGCAAACTTCATCATTACGAATCATTTTCTGTGAAAGTTTGCCCACTTTCTTTTCATAGGAAATAACTTGCGTCTCAATCATTACTTTTTCACGCAGGCACAGCTCTTTCAAGAAAACTAATTTAATTTCCAAAATTGTGGGTCCGAGCCCAGTCTCTTGTATCTTCTTCAGCCCATAACCATTCTTAGTGATAATGTCCCACCGCGCTTCTTCAAATAAAGTAAGATAAGTTGCATTATTAACATGGCCGAATGTATCAAGATAGATTTCTTTGATCATTAAAGGGTAGGAAAAAATTTCTGCAGTCATTTGCATTATTCTCCGGGTATATATATTTTATGTGATGTTGTCAGGCCTGATGCATTAAATGCATTTGATGTCAGTAGCGTAGTAGGAATTATTCCACTGAGTATAATATGAAGCATAAATTATGTAATTACAATTATTAGGATTGTCAGGTTAAGGGAATAAATTTGTATTTTGTTTATGGAATAAATGCATTTTAAGAAGGTCGGAACACTCGATGGTTATCCCTCACCCTTCCTTAATGGAAGGATGAGGGAATATGCCTATGCGTGATCAATGATTAATGTACTTAGGTCAACATTTGCATCAGCAAATGAAGCATATTTAATGTTACTCAAGGTATCGACTCCATCTCTACCCGCCACTGAATCGGTTACTGAAAATTTATTTTCAAACAAACCTTCAATACTATAGTCACTTAGGTTGCCACTAAAGACAGCGGTATCCTGGCTATCAGCGATCGATTCAGAGCCACCATTTAAAATATCATTACCGCCACCGCCGGTCAAAATGTCAGCACCGCCTTGTCCATAAAGTTCATTATCAGCACCATTACCGGTTAAAGTGTCGTCAAAATCAGATCCGATCAGGCCTTTAATGTTTTCTAGGTAATCCACTCCTGCGGATCCGGTGTCTTGCATAAAATTATCTCTGGTAGCGAAGTAATTATCTTCGTTCGCTGTTGGAGCCTGCCAATCGTATTGATTTTCAAGCGATACGGTCACTCCCCCATCTGCTGATTCATAGCTGGCGATATCGTATCCTTGATAACCATACAGTTGATCATTGCCTTCACCTCCTTCTAGGATATTTCTACCCCCATTCCCAACCAGGTAATCATCACCCCCGCCTCCTATGAGAACGTTATCACCATCATCACCCACCAAAAGATCATCAAAGTTAGATCCTTGGATGCCTTCTATACCATCTAAATAATGGCCACCCACGCCTTCGGTATCTTGCCATTGCCCTTGCTGATCAAGAAATATGGTAATTCCTTCCGGTGCTGACTCATAGCTCACTATGTCAAATCCCTCCCCACCAAAAATTTGGTCTTCACCACTTCCGGGGTTGATTATGTCATTGCCCGCGCCGCCATAAATGACGTTATCAGCAGCGTTACCAGTCAATGTGTCGTCAAAATCAGATCCGATCAGGCCTTTAATGTTTTCTAAGTAATCCACTCCTGCGGATCCGGTATCCTGCAAAAAGTTATCTCTGGTAGCGAAGTAATCATTTTCGTTCGCTGTAGGAGCTTGCCAATCGTATTGACTTGCAAGAGATACAGTCACCCCCCCAGAGGCTGATTCATAGCTGGCGATATCATATCCTTGATAACCATACAGTTGATCATTGCCTTCACCCCCTTCTAGGATATTTCGGCCACCACCCCCGACAAGGTAGTCATCTCCCCCGCCCCCTAAAAGAACATTATCGCCATCATCACCTACCAAAAGATCATCAAAGTTAGATCCTTGGATGCCTTCTATACCATCTAAATAGTGGCCACCCACGCCTTCGGTATCTTGCCATTGCCCTTGTTGATCAAGAAATAGGGTAATTCCTTCCGGTGCTGACTCATAGCTCACTATGTCAAATCCATCCCCACCAAAAATTTGGTCTTCGCCACTTCCCGGGTTGATAATGTCATCACCCGCGCCGCCATAAATGACGTTATCAGCAGCATTACCGGTCAAACTGTCGTTAAAATTAGACCCAATTATATTTTCGATACTGTTATAAGCTTGGATACCCGCTCCGGCAGTATCTTGTAGAGCATTATTTGCTAAATTTACGTTTACACCTGCATTTACTCGGCTGAAAGAAACTGTATCGGATCCTTCACCTCCAGAATAAAAATCTTGATCTCCTGATGTAGCAGAGCTTGCTATAAATGTATCATTTAGCGCCCCACCCAATATTTGATCAGACCCAGCGCCATCCTCGAATCCAACAGAATGATCGTAGCCGCTTAAGGTAGCAGCTTGTTGATCTTGAGGTAAAATGACAGTGTCATCACCGTCAAGAGCGTTATGGTATTGCTCGGTGTGATATTGCCCAGCAGTTATCGCGTTAAAATCTACAGTATCATTACCTTCGGTAAATAATGCGGGCAAAGGGACGACAGTTACTGTCACTGTTGCAGTTTCAAACCCACCATTGCCGTCTGATACTGAATAATTAAAAGTATCAGTGCCGCTAAAATTAGTGGCCGGCGTATAAAGTAAATTACCTTCAACTGATGAAATAGTACCGCCATTGGCACTTGCTGTATCAAAACTATTAATCGCTAAATTATCGCCATCGATGTCGGTATCATTGCCTAATGGATTAATGACTACCGAGCTATTTTCATTAACGGTAGCTAAATCATCCGCAGCGGTTGGCGCATCATTGACACCTGCCACATCAATTTTGATTGAGGCTGTATTATTACTCCAATCCTGACCATCACTTACTTGATAATTAAATTGAGTTAAATTATCACCATTGACGTTTTCAGACGGTGAAAACTGCAATTTACCCGCTACTATGTCTGAAGCTAGAACAGTTTGATTGGCTATTATGGCAGTACCGTTTAATAGCAATTGGCCTGCACTCGTATCGGGTAAACTTGTGAAACGAACCGCTGCCAATGCACTTCCAGCATCAGGGTCAGTAAAACCGAAATTTGCGGTATTAAAAGTATATGCTGCGTCTTCTAGGGAAACAGCATTAGCCCCTGCTGATGCAGTGGGAGCAGTATTAACATCATTGATTAAGGTAAAGGATAGGGTTTCAGTATTTTGAGAAGTAAGATTAAATCCAAAACTAGAAAAATCCATTGCTTGACCGCTTAACGTTTTTGCATTGAAGGAATTTTGTATAGCGGATAAATAGGAATCAGTGGAACTAAAGCCATGTGAATTAGCAAGTTGATTTAAAGTACTTACATTAAAAGTGATATTAAGAGTATCTGCTCCAGCACCACCATCATAATAATCTGTAGCGTTTAAGTTTTCGGTAACGTTATAAGCGAGAGTGTCCTTCCCTGCATCCCCATAAATAGTGTCATTACCTGAACCACCATCTAGAAAATCCGCGCCGTTGCCACCATTTATGGTGTCGTTCCCATTGCCTCCGTGTAGAGTATCGTTCCCAGCTTTACCATCGATTGTATCATTGCCAATGCCACCCAGAATGGTGTCATCTAAAGAAGTACCTACAAACTTAGCCATATTACACCCCGCAACTAAATAAACCCATTCTCTACTGACTATCCGTCACCATAAATAAGCTGAATCCATTAAGCAGTAAAACTTGAGCAACAGGTGTAATTATAGACTAATCATAAAATTTATTAATAATTTGTTAATAAAAAATAGTAAATAGATTGCTTGACACTGAATAAGGGGGTCGGAGGGTGAATTATCAGCACTATGGCTCCTTAAAAGCCCTATAAATAGTGTTCCATCGGAATCAAGGAACCCGGATTCCGCTGCGCTCCATCCAGGCTACATTATTGAATAGTCAAACATGTGTGTCCTTGATGCAATCAAGGGACCCGGATTCCGCTGACGCTGCATCCGGGCTACATTATTGAATAGCTCAAACATGTAGCCTTGATGCAATCAAGGTTCCTGGATTCCGCTGGCGCTGCAAGTTATTGAAAACAGGATTAGCTGTGATATGCTGTTTCCCGCTATATTAGTACTCAGATAAGGAAATCATGATGAGTAAGCCGTTAACCTTTGGAAGCTTGACCGGTTTAAGAGCCATAGCCGCCATCTAGTTTTTTTTCATCACTTTCCTTTCAGTCATCCTGTGATTTGCCATTTTTGTTTCCAAGGCTATATTGGAGTTTCTGGTGGTTCAATCAATCGGTGGAAGGCGGCGAATAAGTCAGCAGTCTTAAAAAATTGTGTAGTTAAATAATGAAGTTGTTTTGGCTGTCTTGAATGCCAGCAAAGTTATGGCGTTATATTTAAGTTTAAAGATAACACATGTTCTATTCTATCCCGCATAGGCCGCAAACTATATACATTCAAATAGCCAATTTGAAAGTTTGAATGCTTGTCGACAGGAATAAGAAATCCTACAAATATACGATTTTGATCAAAAAATTTATTGCTTGTCCAAACAGTGGTATTCAAATTAAAAAAAATTTCGTCATAAATGAGGGGGGTAATTTTTTTTTGTGGAAAGCTCAATATTAGCCTTTCTCGAAATCGATTTGACCATTCGGGTTGGTGATCATCTTTGCGCTGTTCGAATCTTGTTCTTGAGATTAAACTAAATTGGCAGATATTTATAGGCCCCCAGAGGAGTTGTTCCCAAATTCTATTTTGTCTGTTCCTAGGCGGATTTGGCAAAAACCCAGTATAACCAAGCCAGGCACTCAAAGTGGGTGTTAGTTTATAACCAAAACCCAGTTCGTTACGGAAATCAAAATACTCCCTCGGATCATTACTGTGCCGGGATTGCAAATTAAAATTATATAAATAATTTGATGATTTAAACTCACCGAGAACGTCAATGCCCGACCAAATACGCGCTTGGTGCTCTGTACTTCCAAAAATTGGAGAGCACAAAAATAGCATACAAGCACCACACAATAGATATCGTTTGGCTATTTTGCTCCCTCTTCGAGCACTGCCAGTCTCTCTCATCTTATCTCCATGTAGATGAAATTTAGGGGTCAAATACACGTATAATGTCAGAAGCCAATACATGTCAACATTTCTGTAAGAGCCCCTTTAAAGGCACCCTCCCGCGAGGGAAATCCTAAGTCGTCGTCTCACAATGCAGTATCATCGTCCACAATGCGCCAAGTCGTCGTCCCGCGATGCACCGAGTCGTCGTCCCGCGATTTATTCGCGGGATCCAGCCTCTGCGGTACGACAGCTTAGAAATGGCCAGTATTTCTGGAATAAAGACTAACAAATTGAATTTGAAAATTGCAATGTAATCAAGATCTATTATATTAAAGATGCATCATAGAATAATCCAAGCTGGAGAAAAAATGCGAATTTTAATTATCGGTGGTTCAGGAACAATTGGTCAAGCAGTAGCAAAGGAATTATCTCAACGTCATGAGATAATTATTGCAGGACGTCAGCATGGCGATGTAAGAGTTGATATAGTAGATCGAAAATCAATCGAAGCCATGTATGAATCTATTGGCAAGATAGATGCTGTCATTGCAACTACCGGTAGTGTTCATTTTGGTGAACTAGCAAAAATGACAGAGGAACAATTTGCTTTTGGGTTATCAAACAAATTGATGGGACAAGTAAATTTAGTTTCGGTCGGCTTAGAGTATATTAATGATTATGGCTCGTTCACGCTTACTAGCGGAATTTTAAACCGGGATCCTATTCGCTATGCTTCTTCAGCCGCAATGATTAATGGAGCTGTGGATGGTTTCGTCAAAAGTGCTGCCCTTGAAATGCCCAGAGGAATTCGGATCAACGCAGTAAGTCCAACCGTTTTGGCGGAATCAATGGAAAAATATGGCAATTATTTCCATGGTTTCATGCCAGTAAGCGCATCACAGGTGGCTCTAGCTTATATTAAAAGTGTTGAAGGGGCACAAACCGGAAATGTATATTGCGTGGGTTAGTTAATAAGAAACTATTCGCATTGAAATTACAACCTCACAAGAGAATATCAATAATAGTTTTTTAATGCCAAACAGACGACAAAAATATCGACATTAAAAAATATAATTACTACACTTTTTTTATTTTCATATGCATATTGGGTGAATTAAAATGGCACATCCATAACAGTCCATCTCTCTCAGAAAACTATTTATAGCTAATAAAATTAAATATATATATCCTAATCGATACTCGTATTATCAAATTTTTTATAGGGAGATATATATTCATGACTAGGAGCTCAACTAATCCTCAAAGTGCATTTAGCTTACGAGGTAAACTTAAATACTTGCTTTCTTTTGGTTTATTATTAGCGTTATCTTCTGAGTCATTGGGAGAGCCGCGGTATCAATGCGGAGCAGGATGCCCGGGACGGTTTTACCTAGGCGTTTTTGGTGGGACAGGTAAATCTGATAGTGATCATTTCACGCAGCGAGGTGTAGCCCTCTTTCCCGATATTATTGGTGGCCCGTTAATTATTGATGGTGCTGGAAATTCAGATCATTACTCAACACCAACCTACGGTATTCATGTCGGCTATGAATATTTAGGACTATTTAATTGTCATAACAGTTGGAATTTATTTCCCGCAGCTGAACTTGAGGGATTTTCTCTTCGGGGAACTCAGAAAGGATTCTTAGCTAATCCATCAGCCCGTTTACCTGAGCATAATTTCCTGGATACTCTACCCATGCGCTCAAAATTTCTTTTTGCCAACGCTGTTTTTGCAGTTGAAACACCTTTAGCCCGCACTGTACAGCCCTATGTAGGTGTTGGTATCGGCATGGCGAGACAATCCATTTCAGGAGCTGACTCATTGCAATTAGATCCACCAGAACCTGGTGTCAATCATTTTAACTCAGACCCAGATGACTCCGACGATGCTGTTTCTGTGCAAGGTAAGGTTGGCCTGCGCTTCGCGCCGTTTTGTCATGCACGCTTTTTTGTAGAGTATCGCTTGGTACATCTCGCTTCGACAAATTATGTCTTTGGTCCAACCGA
Organism: Gammaproteobacteria bacterium; assembly: GCA_013697705.1. Lineage (NCBI taxonomy): Bacteria > Pseudomonadati > Pseudomonadota > Gammaproteobacteria > Gammaproteobacteria bacterium. Next base: position 21,986 of record JACCWJ010000039.1, read on the forward strand.
ATATCCCACGCATGCTGAAACAAGCGATTGGAATGTTAAACTGAATGATGTCAACTACCATTTGTTCACCCTGGGTATTGATTTACTTACCTAATGCAAATACTTGTTACTTCAAAAGCAGAGTATGAATAAATTGTAATTACTCATGCTGTATAATGAAATTGTGTCACTAATATTCGTTTTTATACAACGAGTGCTAGTGACACATACATGCACCTGTTCAACCTATTAGACTAGATGGGTAAATTACTTTTAACGTAACTACTCGCACCCAAAGTGATTCGTTGGCTAGGACGTTTAGGGGCGAGTAGTGATCCTTTTAATCTTATATTGAAACCGGATAATTAAAATAATGACACCCATTATGGCCGCCGCCACCATTGCCCACCAAAGACCTTGACCACCATAATGAAGCCGAATTGCAGCATAGTAACCAATAGGTAATGCAACTCCCCAGAATGTAATGATAGAGACCACTAAGGTAAAAAAAGTATCTCTTAAGCCTCTTAATGAACCAAAAAGAGCAATTCTCGCTGCTTCTATAATTTGAAAGACAGCAGCAATAGCAAAAAAATGTTTAGCCAGTGTTATTACATTAGAATTATTGGGGTCGCGAATATCCAAATCAATTGATATTAGCTTTTCTGGGAAAAACCAATAAGAGATAGCCACGATAAGCATGAAAAAAACAGCTATACCCATTCCAAATAAATTTGTTTTTTCTATATCTGCCGCTTGGTTGGTCCCAAGCTGGTGCCCTATTCTTATAGTTATTGCTTGCGCTACAGCAAAAATAACCGTTATTAATGCCCCTAGATACTGCAGAATGATTTGATTAGCCGCTAATGTTTGGTAACCAATATTTCCCATTAAAAGTGTTAGAGCAAAGTAAAATGTCACTTCAACACAATACATAAAGCCCATGGGTAACCCAACGTGCAATAGTTCAGACAAAAAAGAGGAGCGATTTAAATCAAAAAAATTGGTTAAATATATTCGGTGTTTAATAAATATAAATACCGCCAGTAAAATAAATTCAATCCAATTACTCATTGTCATGCCCCATCCCGCACCGGCAATACCCAAAGCGGGCAATCCCAATTTACCGAAAATTAAAAGATAGCTGCTAAAAATAGTAAAAGGGCTCGCAATCAGAGTGAATACAATAATAGGTCGAGTTTTGCCTAAACCTACTAGAAAATCGATGAGAACAACAGAGCAAAAATTAGGCAATAAGCTCCATGCTAAGGCACGCAAATAAGACTGTGACAGTGTTACTACCGTAGAATCTTGACCAAAGAATAGAAAAATTGGCGCAATATTCCAAAATAATAGAAAGGCTGGAAGGGTAAATAGGAGGGCTAGGAATAAACCATCCCGTAATACAGAAGAAATCCCCACCGTGTTTTTGGCCCCAAATTTATGGGAGACAAGGACGCTCACTGCAGTAAGAATGCCAAATATAATTGCTTCAATCGTTCCAAACAACCATGAAACCAAGGCACCAGCAGCTAACATTTGACATCCCAGGTGGGCAAGAAACAAAGTTTCAAAGAAAAAAACGCCGGATTGGGCCAAACCTATTAGAGCTAAAGGAAGCGCCAGCCTAATCAAAGGAAGAGTATAATTGCTTAATGTTCGTTCTGGCATGTTTCTCAGACTATATCTGTTTCCTAAAAAAGATGCAGCTGCGGGATTAGAACTGTAGGTAAATATTATATGCTGATAGGAACCACTTGGCTTAGCACCAGGAGAATCCTACCAAAATGGCAGACCTTAATTTCGCTTCACTGCATTAAGACCATGAAGTTACTACGATGCACACTACATCGCAACTTTTATGGTTGCCTGCTAAGGTAAATCGTTTTAAGATGCGCGAGTTCCCCTACTCCTAGCCTACAAGGAATTAAACGTGAGATTAATATTAGGAATATTTTTAAGTTCATTTTTAGCATTTAATATTTATGCTTCTCCTGTTGATCAATATTGGGGAGAACATACTGTCAATTCTCGCCCCTTTAAAACACCAGAAGAGTCGTTATGGTACCTGTCCTGGCGAAATGAACAATATCCCTTATTTACAAAGCTAATGTTTTCGGACTTAAAGGATAGCTACCAAGGAAAAGTTGTTCTCGATTACGGGTGTGGGCCTGGAAATGATATTGTTAATTTCTTGATTTATTCTAAAGCAAAAAAAATCATAGGAATTGATATTTCACAGCAGGCGTTAAGTTTAACAAAGCAGCGACTCGATCTACATCGTGGTCAAGGTTATGATGTTGAAAATAGAGTTCTGCTTGTAAAAGGAAAAGATGATGATAGTCACATTAATTTACCGAATAATAGTGTTGATACCATCATCAGTGTAGGCGTTTTACATCACACCTCCAATCCACAAAAAATACTCCAGGAGTTTAATCGTATTCTCAAACCTGGTGGTACAGTCAAGATAATGGTTTATAACCGTAATAGTATATTTACCCATTATTATGTGGGTTATCAAAAAATGGTGCTAAGCCAACCAATAGATGAAGTCATGATTAATGAAAAACAATTGCCCAAGAATCAACCAACGACGCAATCATTGGATGAGATTTTTAAGCAGTGCACTGACGGCAAAAATTGTCCTAAAGCGTTAGCATGGTCTCAAGAGAGTTTTTCAAATCTAGCAAAAAGTGCTGGATTTAATGTTGAATACATTGATGCTTATTTTGCTCAATTGGAATTAGATATTTATAAACAATATGGCCTAAATGGTCTTAAGAAAATTGCAGCAGCTAAAGAGCTAAACATTGAGAGCAAGAGCTTCTTATCCAATCTACAGGCTGGAGAAGACGGGCTACCAAAGTTTCACGACAAAAATGCAGGCATTGGTGCAATTTATGTTTTGTCAAAACCCAGGTAATTTTTTAAATAGCATCGATACTGTGTAAGTAGCGGCACATTTTTTTCTAGCAATGATCAATGGTAACTACTCGCACCTAGAAGCGGACGTCCTAGCCAACTAACCACTTTAGGTGCGAGTAGATACTTTCAATGTTAATATAAAAAAATTCAATTTCAGGTTGCTCTTTTAGAAAAATTAATTCGCCCCTGAAATGAAAGAATATATACCACGTATTTGAACATCAATAAAATCGAGTAAAAGCCGGGTACGTCTTGGAAGAGACTTTTGTTGAGGGTAAATAGCGAATAAATGATAATCACCCCAGTCATATTGGGATAAAACTGGGTAAAGCTTGTTCTGTTGTACTGCAGAAAGAACATTAAGCTCGGTAAACCGGCCTATCCCATTCCCCGCAATACATGCAGTTAAACTGCTTTCAATATCGTTACAATTAAAAGAAGGCGTTAATATCACAGACTTTTCTTTATTATTCTCACAGTATTTCCATTGGCTTTCAGAAGTGAAACGAACATTGTTGATGAAATTAATAATAGTATGTTCAGGTAAATGTTTTGTCTTTGTAGGTGTTCCCTTTTTTTGCAGATAAAGTGGGCTAGCATATAAACCAATTTTTTCTTTAAGGAGTAATTTCATTTGCATAGTGCTGTCTTTTAATTTCACATCCTCAACAAATCCCGCTCCCCTAATAATAAGGTCTACTTTATATTTTATAGGATCAATTTTTTTATTACTAAGAATTAAATTGGTATGGATATCTGGAAAATTATTCATAAACTCAACCAGCATGGGGGTTAAATATTTTCTACCAAAATATAATGGCGCACTAATATGTATCACTCCTTTAGGTTTTTTTGCAGAGGCTTGTATTAAACTCAACGCTGTATTTAATTCTTGATTAATTTTTAGAGCATGCTCCAAGAATAGTTCACCTTCTGGTGTTAAATGAATTTGACGGGTAGTACGTTTTATTAAAGTAACACCCAGCGTAGCTTCTAGTTGGGCAATACGTCTGCTGATGAGTCCATTAGAAAGACCCAGATGCTTGGCAGCATGACTGAAACCCCCTTGCTGAATTATTGCTACAAAAAGAGCAGAATCATCTAATATCCCCATTATCACCTCAATCTAAGCATGAAAAAACTGGTTCATTGTATCTAAAATGTAAACAATGTTATCACTAATTGACAATTGTTTACATAATTGAACTCATTTATAGTGGAAATACAAACTTAACTGAGGAATTAATTATGTTTTTTAAAAAATTTATGCCTGCAGGTGAACGAACCTCTTTATTACTTGGAGATTTATCATCAAACACAAATAACCTTAATTCTGAAATGCGAGGATATATTGATGGCCTGATAAAGGCGATAAATCATAGCAAAATGAAAAAAATGTTCCGTTTTGCAGTATTACCAACTCTACCAATGGTTGGCAGTATAATTTCAGGATTAGTAGGATACTTTCAGCACTCATCTGGACAAGCGGTGTCCCCTAATGACTTTAATAGTATTTATGATGATTATCATAATACAGAGTACTTAAATTTAAGTGATCCTCCACGATATGAAACTTGTTATGCTAGACACCCAATTTCGCCCAACTGTGAAGAGATACTTTCAATTAATGATTATTTGCCTGCGGGCGGTGTATGTATCGAGCTTTTCAATAAGCTTTATAGTATTTGCGAGACGTTATCTCTGGAAAACGACCTAACTGATGAACCAAATAATAACATTTCGCCACTGCCATACATGAGCATTGCACTGGCAGCCCTAGCGACCGGCATTCTGAGCTGGAATATCTATAGCTTAAAGAAGACCCCTTACGGTGCAGTTACGCTGTCTGGTATCAATGGTAATCCCGAGATCAAAAATATTTTACTGACCCTACAAGAAAAATATTCTATTAATACTGATGAGCATCGATCTGTATATGAAGTTCTCAATGAATTAAAAATTAAAGCATTAAACACAACTATCCACACAGATAATTTCAGTGACAGTGAGACTAAAATCACAATTATTAGTCGGACTTAATAATAATTTTGTTTTAGGCAAAAAAAGGTATCGATGTCCTGGCCCTATATATTAGTCAGACTTTAGTACTAATTAAAAATGGACTATTACTCGCCGCGCTTGGTAAGCAATAGTCCGTTTCTTTTCCCTATATTAATAGTTGGATTTCCGTAATAGTCTACCTCGGTTTTGCCAAGCGAAGTGGCAGAGAGCGTTTTCTTAGCTTGCACGATCATCTTTGAATCAAAAGAGAAATTACTTTCAATGATGAGGTTATTTACCATTAAATTTTTGGCAAGCACTAGAGAGTTTCCATAGTTCCAAATCACGAAATTGTCTGCGGTGCCTGACAGAATAATTTTAGTAGCCCCCAGTGACATTAATTGTATTTTTTCAGCTTTCTGAATATTTACATCCAATCGGGAATTTCCTGCTGTCACCAACTTCAAATAGGGATATGAACCCGATATCCTAGCAATATTATCACCTCGCATTTTAAGGATGAGGGAATCACTGATTATATTTTTAACATCGACGTGATTATTACCCGTTAGCATAATTCCATTCATGTTGGGCGTTGTCAGAACGATTTTAATTTTATTGAGAGGCGACACTGCGCTTCCATCCTGAAGACGTATTGTTAATACATTTTTATTACGTGAAAACTTTATGAATTTATAAACATCTTTATTGGCCACTACAGATAGCTGATTAAATTTCCCTGGTTCAACTATAAAATCAAACCTTCCATCCAAGTTAACAATATTTACATCAGATGAAAATCTCAAGACCCATTCAGATATTTTAGAGCTAGATTTAGCACTAATAGCTTGTAAATTTTGAGATATTTCGTTTTTGGAAAAATCGTCTTCATGCAAATATTTAAAAGCTACAAAAATAATTAATGGCACCAAAAATAAAGCAGTAATACCTATAAAGAACAGTTTGTTACTTTTTTTCATTTTTTCCTCATTTCATAATGCTCAACAATTTGATCAATTTCAATACCTAAAAGTTTCATGGATTTAAACATCTGAGGTAGATCTTGGAATATGAATTCATGCTTAACAATATTCACCGCGTGTTTAAGGGCTAAATTCGCGACAAAATAACCAATGCCTCTTTGAGTCTCAATGATATTTTTTTCTTCAAGATAGGCGTAAGCTCGCATAACAGTATTTGGGTTGACTTGAATGTCCACAGCCAATTCTCTAACCGATGGGATTTTTTTTCCTTCTAGCCAATTTTGTAACAAAATCTGCTCACAAACATAATCCGCGATTTGCAAATAGATTGCTTTCTTTTTTTCAAAATCCATTAAGGCAACTCAAATTCGTTAAGTTTAAGATATGTCATATACAGGCAAAAAGGTGCCAAAGAATAATAAACAAATAATTCAAAAAAATTAATTGAATGGATAAATGAGGGGAGCAAGACAGGCACAAAACAATTTTTGCAATACATAAGCCACGCGATGAATGCGACAAACGCTATTAAAGAAAAAATAATAACAGTTAAGAGCAAAAGCGTTTTTAAAACCACATACTTTCTAAATGTAATTGATCCCAAGAAAATTATGGGCTGAAGTGCCAAATAACTTAAGATGATAGGTAATAATTTATAATGAAAAAAATTCGCTTGATTTTGATTGTATGAGGAATTGTCTATAAGTGAATAGTCTAAAAGTGATAATCCAAGATATACAATCAGGGTAAATATGACATACATAATTGAACTCGCCAGCCATTTAGTAATCATTTTTTCAAGATTTGAGCCTGGAATCATTAAAAACAGTTGTGCTTTCTTTCTATCGTGTATGTCCTTAAATGAGGCTGCTGTTACTACTATGCCTCCGAAAAATAAAATAACGGAATACTCACTAAATGAATCCATTATAGCCAAAAAATAATTAATAATGTGGAATATAATGATAGCTGCTGTTACAACTAAAATGCCATTTCTATGCTGTTGTAGTTCAATTTTGTTTAAGAAGAATAGTCGTGAAATTGACAGGCCTTTTGCTTGATTCATTGTCTAGTCCCTAGGAGTTGTTTTAATTTTAATTTATTAGCTAGAACACCATTGAAAAAAAGTTCAAGATCAATATTAGTTTCTTCATTTGTTAAGTTTTGTCGCATTACTTTATACCCAGATAAATCATTTTCAAAATGCAGATAGTTTAAATGAGCAACTTCTGGATGGCGCTCAAAAGAAAGTTTATGCATAATTTCATTAATATCAGAATGAATCACAACTTCACCCGCATCCAGAATAATAATCGTATCAATTAATTTTTCAATATCATGTAGTTGATGTGTTGAGATAAGGAGCAATTGATTTTCTTGTATATTTTTAGCAACAAGTTTTCTAAATTGCACCTTACTGGGTATATCCAGGCCATTCGTTGGTTCATCTAAGATAAATAAAGGACACCGGGTGGCCAGGCCAAATGAAATCAGAATTTTCTTTTTTTCACCGTAAGATAAATCTGATAATAATTGAGTCTTTGATAACTGAAACTCGTCAAGCGTAGCTAAAAATAATAAATCATCAAAATTCGGATAGAAAACGGAATAAGCCTTATGAAATTGTGATACAGACATATTGGGCATGTATATTTCTTCAGGTAAATAATAAATTTGTCTGAGAAATTCAGGATTACGAGATGAAGGATCTTGGCCAAATACGCTACATTTTCCCGATTTAGGAAACAGAAGACCACAAATTAATTTAAGTAAGGTTGTTTTCCCTGCTCCATTTTTGCCTAGTAAACCGCAAATTGAGCCTTTTGCAATTGTTAAATCCACAGTTGACAAAACAATTTTATTTTTACGATATTCAAATCTCAATTCTTGGATAGTAATCATATGCCCTCTTTGTATATTAGTGTACTAGCCGTGTAATACACTCGCAATATGACGCATTAGCTTTAATTTGTCAATGCGATGCAGCCTATGTCATCGCCAAACATCCAAATTAACCAAGTAGCCTGGATGCAGCGCAGCGAAATCCGGGTTTTAATGACAGCTAGCGCATCAACAACCCGGATTTCGCTGCGCTGCATCCAGGCTACTTAGCTTTTTTACAATAATATAGTGATAGTTAAAGGCTATATTACTTGATTCTTTTAGAAATTAAAGTCAGGACTCGTTTGATTGTTGTTATTTTCATCTAAGTGATTAAATACAGTTCTGCATTCTTCAATTTGGTCAGGCAACATGAACCGCTCTAATTGAAGCTCTTTTAAATCAAATTTTGTGTGTTCCAAAGATCTAATGATAGCTTTCTTCAATCGATTTAGATCGTCGGAATAGATTTTATTGAAGATCGAAATTGTAGAATATGATGTGAAAAAGTTTTTCATAGTGGCTTCAGCATTTCCTAGATCAATTTCTTTTAGAGCAGAGGGAATACTAACTTCACTTAATATTATTAAATTGATTAGAAAGCAGATGAGTTTATTATCCACAGAATAGCATTTAATACATTGGTCATAGAGATAATTATTAATTATATTTCTCTGAGTTTCTAAATCAGGAATTCCACCTCCTATTTTAAGGAAAGTGTTTTCTAAATTTGCTCGCCCATTTAATAAGCGACACAATACCATCAATGATTCTAGAATAGGTTGTTCCCTTCTTTTTTTCTTAAAAAAATATAAATCAAAAGAGTTGGAAGTTGGAAGCGATTCACCGTCTACATACTTCTTAAAAGATGAAATATTTTCTAGTGCCTCAAGCAGGCTCATATTTGTAAATAAATTTTCGGCATATGTATTTAGAAAGTCGGCTATAACATCTTTTTGAGCCGAAGTAATAGTGGAAACTATCTTAGAATGTAAATAATAGGTATCTTCGGATTTTAGTATTATTGGCTCTATGACAGCTCGTTGATGAGCAGTCATTATATTATTATTAAATAGTTGATTAAAAAATGTTCTAAATTCTGTTCCATCAATCATTATATGATGTTGTTGAAAATATTCATGTAATTCTGCTGAACTACATTGGTTTAAAATATTTTCCTTAAAATATTTGACCGCATGCTCATTCTTGCAATCAGATAAAATGACTCTAATATTTGGACTGCCTCCATAGATATTTGGCTCGACAACATTGCTTAAAAAGATGGAAGATATTTGTTCGTTTTGTAAATCTATGAACATAGTGTTAATACTCCAAGAGATGTCAAAATAAAAATAATAAACTTTTATGATTTATTCTGTAATCAACGGCAGCGGCCAAGAGACAGGGGAATATAAATATTTTTTTACTTATGATAGACACTATAATTATTAATTAAATAATACTAATTAAACGGTATGAATTAAGTAATAAAACCTGAATGCTCAACCCCTCGATTTATATTTGTTAGAAAGCTTATCACTATTTGATTATATTTGAAAGTTTGAAGAAAAATAATATTTTTAAATTTAATTTTTAATATCGGTATAAATCGTTTATGTAAGGATCGCAAAGTTTAGTTTGGGTTGTAAAAATCCGAGATAAATTTTGCAGTATAGTTTTTTATTAAGAAGAGTACATAATTTCTGCAGATTTTTTTTAAATTCGGTAGCACTTCATTTCTTGATCATAAATTTTTGCCTCTTAGTCGTCGTACCGGGACATTCCACTATATCGTCCAGAAACATAACCCATATGTCATCTACGAAGTAGCTTCTATGTCAATGCCAAGTAGCCTGGATGCAGCGCAGCGAAATCCGGGTTTTTAATGGCAGCTAGCGCATCAACAACCCGGATTTCGCTGCGCTGCATCCAGGCTACTT
>JACCWJ010000040.1 GCA_013697705.1 Gammaproteobacteria bacterium
ACTATTGTAGATAACTATTGTAGATAACTATTGTAGATAACTATTGTAGATAACTATTGTAGATAACTATTGTAGATAACTATTGTAGATAACTATTGTAGATAACAATTGTAGATAACAATTGTAGATAACAATTGTAGATAACAATTGTAGATAACAATTGTAGTAATCGCATTTTGATATCTGACCCCTTTGTTATCTGACCCCTTTATTAAATATTTTGTGTTAGTGCATAATCCATTTCTAAAAGCTTAGTGTAAAGAAGTGGTAACAGCGCTTGAGCATCACCTCTAATCAAGAAATCATTATTTGCAAGATAATTAGGTTTAGCCAAATTAATCGCTGCAATTACTCCTCTCGGGTTATGTTGTTTAAAACGTGATAAGAAATGGCTTTCATCTGTTTGCAGGCCTATTGTGATGATGATATCAATACTTAGGAAGTCTTCCCTTGTTAAATTCTCACTTAAAAAATCTCTACCAAGAGGCGCTACTCCAGTTTGTTGATGCAGTAGATCTACATTTTCAGTCAGCAGAGACCACCCCTTAAATTCACAGATTCTGGTAACAGCTTCATGTGCGCTACTCGCTTTTCCATTGGTGCATGCGTCATAAAAAGCGTTCATTATAGTAATTTTATCATCAGGGTTTTGAAAGCAGTCATTAACAAATTTTAAAAAAGAATCCATTTGATGTTGTGCAAAATTCAAACTTTCACTTAAGGCAGACATAGTAGGTACAACACCGGCAGAAATTCCTGCTCCAGTATATATAGCGATTTGCTTGTCATTGATTAAGTCTGCTAGATCCAACACATCCAATGCAAGCGGCTCAGCATTACTAATTACGAGAGGTAGTCGACTCTCAATACGTTCTAAATTCTTTTCAATAGACGATTCATTTTCATTACTTGCACCCAGATTCAAAACTTCTATTTGTTCATGTTGATACAAATAGACACATTGCTGTTTATTTTTTACTTTCCGAAAATTTAAGTGAGGATCATTTAGTTCTATATTTTCTGTGGATCCTGAAATTATAATACTAAGCAGTGTTCGCTCTTCATAATAACTGAAATCCACAACGATTTCTGTTGAATTGTTATTAAAAGTACCGACCCAACGCATACTGAGGTCTGCTGTTGTAGTTGCATATTTAAAATCTTGCAATTTTTTGGGTGGCAATATTAAGAGGCATGTACTTTTAGTTTTTTTTGTTATCTGACCTATATTAGCAATAAAGCTGTGTTCATTATTTAGATTCATATTTTCCCCCTTTTATGACGGTGGCTTTTATTATTTAATGCTTTTGATCTGTTCTTTACGAGCCACATAGTTAAATATTATTAGCTGCCAGGCGATTAGGATGAGTAAGATTGACGCTGTTGAAAGCGACATATTTTTTGAGTCAAATAAAGTGAATCCTTCTTTCGGGTCATTTTTATTTTTCTCTTCAAATATAGAAAAACCTAAGTTCAAGCTAGCAACACGATGCTTGCCGTGATAAGTTTGATTTTCAGGAAGGGTTTTGATATTCACGGAGAAAATTGAATAAAAAAACAGTAGAAGCAAAAGGCTGAGCGTGGAAATATATGTTACGCGAGAAGCTTTTCCTGTGATATGTTCCTCTCGTTCGTCTCTCTCTTTTATATTAGCTAAACGCCTTAGAGTAATTTCACGCACATTGGGTACTATCACCAACATAATTAGAAAGAGGGTTAGCACAGAAAACCAAAACACTAAATGCCCCGACAGAAACTTTTGGGTAAATCCGATAAAGCCGTTACCTATTTTTGAGGGGTCCCAAAGGATAGCTGTTACTACAAATGGAAAACCAAACAATAAATAACTTTGGATATATCTTGTTAATTTACTCATCTAAAATCTCCTTTTATAAAAAATATTTTTTGAATTTCTATTTTGAAAAAATTTGCAATTCGAAAGGCTAGCTCAAGAGAAGGGTTATAATTGCCTTTTTCAAGGGCAATTATCGTCGCTCGAGTCACATCCACTGCCTTTGCTAATTCTTCCTGGGTCAATTTCTTGGCCAGGCGTATATCTTGGATGCAATTTGCAATGATAAGTTTGCTTTCAATTCTTGGCATCAATCCTCCTATTAATTATTTGACATGTATAATAGACTTTACTTTATGGTTGTCAAGTTTATTTGACATCCATTTATTTTGTTAAGAGGAGTTGCATGCAAAGAGGCGAGACGATTGACAACTATAATTGGGGCAGGTCGATTTAATAATGGTTCCGCGGGAGAATAATTAAAGATCTTTAATGTTTGCGTTACTTGTTATTTTATTTGCTAGGTTGAGGGGTCAGATATCAAATTGCAATAATTGTATATATTTCAGTCATCATATTGTTGCGCTAATGCAGATATAACAATTGTAGTAATCGCATTTTGATATCTGACCCCTTTATGACCCCTTTACTGACCCCTTTACTAGGGGCTCTCAGAAAATGCTCACGCAGCGTCACCAAATAACTCACAAAAAAATGAGGAATATCTCCTATCAATTTTTTAATTCGGACGTTATATCTTATGCCTTAGTTCGCGGAGTAACATGAGTGGTATTCGATTTTTGAATATCTGATCTGTGAAGCCGATAAGGAACTTCTCAAGCTAATACGGATTTTACCTCCACATTGTCAAACCTCGCTCAAAGCTCCTTTTTATTTTAAGAATGGTGTTATGTATGTATGGCGCCGGGTTAGTGATGATCTATTGGAGAATAACATGTGGGAAAAACTTGCACGGCGAGGACGGCTTGATCCCAACAAAACGTATCGAAATAATAAATCTGATGATTTACAAGACATTGAGCTGGAGAATCGTGAAAAAAACACCTTTATCGAACAATCAAATTCCTCCTTATTACCAGATCAAGCTCAATCAGCGGTAGTTCATCCTGATTATGGTTCAATCAATAACTCAGCTGCTGCATCTCTCAGTAATTTGGAGTTTGGACCTAAACCCACTCTTTGGAATTCCTTTTTGCGTTATCAAAATCTACTTTTTTTACCTCTAATTTTTGAAACTCTAGAGCCAGTTCCAAAGGGCAAGTATCATACCGCGACTATTTTTGCGTATAAAATATTGCAAAGTATGCAGTTTACCTTTGGTAAGGTATGGCCAGTTATCTTTTTATTTACGCTACTGGCTGATTTGAAAAACAACGGTTTGAATAGTGATCAACGTTTTGGTACGACGGTTAAGGATATTTTATTAGGTGAAGCCACGAACCAGCTCACATTTTCAAGTGATTGGGGAAGTGAAATCCCCAGTGATAAAGATTTTATGTGGGCTTTTCGGTTAATGTTGCTCCTGCCTTGGGCTGCAGGTTTGGTGTGGTCAATTGCTCATACCCTAAAATGGGCTTCAAAATTTGAAGAGCAAGACAGTGACTTACTAAGTTATAACAAACCACGCTCATCTGTTCAGCTTTATACTGATATTAGACGTTGGGAGTGGGAATTACGATGGAATGCCGATCTGCCCTCGAGCTTGCACCAACCTTTACTAGATAAAATTATTGTAGCAACGACTCACCGTAATTTTTTTGTTAGATATAGAAGCATAAAGGCTCTAGCAAGTATCGCACGCAATTTTCGGGAAGAGAGACTTGTAAATATTATTAATGATAATGATCATGTCTCCATTGCAAATCAAGCGCTTCGTCGAATAGCGGCAGTAATTGGGAGGAATAGGTATTTAACAAAATTGTATGCCCATTATAAATTATGGCATATAGGCCACTCCAAAAACAAAGTGGCTCATGTTTTATTTGAAGCGGGTTTCATCATAACTCTGGCCCTGCAATTAGGTGCCTTCATTAGATACGTAGAAGTATTAGTGAAAAAAGAAAAAGCATTAGCCAAGTTTAATAGCGATAAAAAAGCTTGTGAGGACGACAATAAGCTATGGAGCTACGTAACTGAAATAGGAAATTACGATTGTCTGGTCTGTGATTTTGCGTCTGTTTACTATCTTGAGCGAAAGAGCAGTCAACGTTGTTTGGATGGCTATTTAGCGATGCCTCATAGTGATACGGAAGTCTTAGAAATATTTAAGCAAATGTCCCATCATCCCGATTATAAAATAATCGATTTCTCTCATCAAAATTGGCCAGACTGGTCCAACTCGGTTTTTGAAGCTGTTTTAAAGGCTATTCGTGACCAGATGAATATTATAGATGATCTCAATCTTTCGACATCAGATTATCTCCCTTGGTCTCAGGATGAGACTAAAATAAAGATCTTAATTGATTTTTTGCAAGCCGTTACTGCTAAGAAAGTTGATGTACACAATTATGGTTTTGGACCCCGGAATATTCAAACCTTAATGTCTGGGATCAATGGCATCGCGACTGAAGTAGTTGATATCACCGCTACAAACGCACAGGATGCAGGAGTCATTGCTGCAGGTAGCATTGTTCCGAACTCTCATATTACTACATTGCGCATCGGGGAAAATGGAATGACTGATGTGGGCTTATGTGAAATTACTCCGAACATAATAAATTCGACGCTCACCGATATAGACATGAGTAGCAATAGTTTTACAGCACGGGGTTTTAATACATTTACGAGGGAATTGCCTTCTACTCGCATTGAAAAATTTGACGCTTCAAATAATGACCTAGCCAATGCTGATTTTTATCAATGGGGTCAATCTTTACCGCAGTCAAAATTAACAATACTTAATTTAAAAAATACCAATGTAATTGACAATCAAGTGGTTGACTTATCGCAGGGTGTCCCAGGCTCATCATTAGCGTCGATTAATTTGGCAAATAATTTAGGGGTTCAAGATTTAGGGGCAACTTCGCTTCTTGCAAGTGCAGGCAATAGCACAATTAAGCACGTTAATTTAAGCGGGACCTCATTGACAGGGAATGGCCTTGGCGATAGTGCAATGTTATTAACTAGAACTGACATCGAAAATTTTGCGATTGCAAAGATACGATCTAGTGTCAATGGTTTCTGTAAAATCCTCAGTGCGCTTAATAGTACTCAGATTGAATCATTGAATATTGATGACAACCAAGTTGGTAATGCCATTGCACCTTGCCTGATACAAGCGCTTTCTAATCCACATTCAAAACTACGAACGTTAAATATATCTCGACTCAATATCAATGAAGACACTTTAATAGGAATTATTAATGCTTTGCCTAACTCTAATATTAGCGAGCTGTATTTAATGGATAATGGTATGACAGATAGAAGTGCTACAGTATTAGCTGCTGTTCTCCCACGTACGCGTCTTAAGCACCTTGTTATAAGTGACAACAATATTGGGCCAGAAGGCGCTACAAAGCTTGCTGATGCGTTTGGCCAATTAGAAACCTTTATCTTAAATGGCAACCCCATTGGACCGGAAGGCACTGAGGCAATAATTGGAAAATTTATTAGCGTGCCAGTTGGAGTGCCACTTGGGAAATCTAGATTAAATCGCAGCCAATACCGAGCGCTGCATAAAGCGAATAATAAACCACTGACATCCATAAAGCAGCTTGGGCTAGAAAACACAGGATTACAAGCTAAACAGGTTAGGGCGACGTGTCAGGTCTGGCCTAGTACGGATAGTTCGGTAGTTAATGCCCACTTAAAAAATAATCCCACTGAAAAAATGCAAGTTGATCCTCTTAATTGTGATACATCGAGTTCATCGTCGTTGCGCTCTTGGAACTGGTTATCCTCACTCCGGCAATTTGCTCAACAAACTTTTCAAGTTGCGGCCGAAAAGACAAATGCTTTTTTTTCATTGACGGTATCTGGCGAGCAATCTTATTCATTAGAGTACGAAGAGCAACAATTAAAACAGTATGATGTAACATTAACTGCGCTGAAGAAAAATCACGCTGCTCAAAAGCAAAGTCGCGCGGCTCACTTTGAACCTTTACAAGAGAAGTTTGTAGCCATCGCCACGCTTTATGCTGATACAAAAAAAACAATTAACAATGCAGCTCAATATCATCACTTACCTTCAGCCGTCATGCGTGAGATTGAAAATAATTTACACAATATTCAGCAAATGGTGAATGAACTTTCCAGTGCTAATAAAACACTGCATCATATTCATATTAAGGAACAACGTTTGCAAAAGCGAATAGGAAAAACTCAGCAAAGTGTTGAATCCGTTGTTAACTACGATATTACTACAGGCAATATTTCTCACAAAGTGATTACGCCTTTCTCGCCGCCAGCGTTAAGCGTCTCGTTCGCGGGACGACGTTATAAGAAACAGTCTTTGTCCGATACTGAGCAAGTTATAAGCCAACAAGGTTCTCTTAATTATCAGAGTAATTCAGCGTCATTCTGGTATATGAATTTGCCCGCCACTAATGCCGCATTGGTGACGTCGAATGTTACTCAATTTTTGTCTTTTAAATAGTTAAATAAATAACGTGATAAATAAAAGTATGAGGAAAAATTAATGGCCCCAGAATACTCCATCGCTCCCTTTACAGGCCAAGGTTTAGGTTTAAGTCATTCTTCACTCAATAAGGTAGGGTTACTATTACCCTTTCGGAAATTGGGACAAGCAGAAATTGCCTGCCATCTAAATCTGGCAAATGGCAACCTGGTACTTAAAGATCATGTTATAAGAATCGCAGAGATTGGGAATGTCTTAGAGCTAGGATGGGTCTATAACAGCAAGGCTACTACGTTGCCACTTTCATGGCGTCTCGCTGTTGCCGGAGAATTTGCTAACTTGCCTGATCCTAACTCACCAGTCGCTAACTTAACCTACATTGAAGCCGATGGGCATGAAACATCCTATATTTTTAGTGCCGAAAAAAACTGCTATATCGCCGCTGAGTTTTCTGATGGTCAACCCTATTTGTATTATAAGGATAATAAGCAGTGGGTGTTATACCATCCAAAAAATGGCGTAATGGAAAACTACGCGCAAAATGGCAAGTTATCATCAAGAGTAGATCGAGAAGGTCGAACGACTCGATTTTTATTTGACGCACAAAATCAATTAAAGGCGATTGTGGGCGCTTCAGGTACTCCTTATATAATTGATCGTTCTGTGCCTTCAGTGATCAGTTTTTATACCTATCAAAAAGGTCTAAAAATACCGCTGCAAAAGCACATATTTCAAGATGGGCTATTAATCACAACTCAATCAGGCGATGAGCAATATAGCACTCAATATGAATATGAGGGTAATTCAAATCGACTTCGATCAGTAACCCAAACTGACGGGACAAATTATGGGTTTACTTATGATAGCAATTTAACTAAACGTATTAATCAAATTCGAGTCGGTGAAACATTAAATAATATTACTTATAAAGCCTCATCGAGTATTTTCCAAGATAGCTTTGGGAGTCAAACAACGCTAGAGTTTAATTCAGCCGCGCAAATTATAAAACTAACCCAGCAACGCGGTTATGATGCGTATCAGAATCCTCCCGACATTACTCACTATTCTTATTATCCATCAGGTCAATTGGAAAATATTATTCGACCTAACGGGGGTGTGGAACGTAATAATTATGATGCAAACAATTGTAACCTCATTAGTATGCATAGTTTACCGGAAGGTCAATTAACTCAATATAGTTATACAGCTGCCCAGGCGAATAGACCTCAATTATCCACGATTATTGAAACTCTGAATAAAGACACAGTAGCGGTGACGCGTTATGTCTATGATAATAATTTTGATAATGCAGGCAACATATTCCTTAGGTTTTCTATTAGTTCAGAAGGGCGTGTAACGGAGCGACGTCCCGATCCTCAAACTAAAAACCCTGCTACCATACGAGCTTATTTTGATGTTTTATTTACCGACTCTTTAGTTAATAATCAAGCTCCTTCCTTGGCACGCATGTTGCAATGGATAGCAACTATCGATCCTCAACAAGTCAGAATAAATGACTACCGATATAATGAGCGCGGTCAAGCGAAAATAGTTCGAAGCTATGGTCATGTAGATGCCCAAGGCAATGGAATTAACGATAGTAGTATGAGTCAAATCACTACCGATTGGGATCTTTTGGGTGGTTGGGGCACTAAAGAAATTTTACAAAGTGCAGCAGTTACATCTATTGCGAAGCAAAAATATGACTTAACATTTCATCGGCTCATCGAAAAAGCGGATCTCATCAGTAAAGAAAATAATCAACTGCGCTATCGCGAAACAAAATATCAATATCAAGATACAGCTACGCCGTGTAATGTCATAGTCACCTTACCCAATGGTCAAGAACAACAGCAACAACTCGATACCCAAGGCCTCGTTATTTCTGAAAGCGACTCCGGCGTTATTAATACCCAAATGCAAGTGCGAACGACATTATTCGAGCGTGACACGGGAGGCCGCATTGTTGAGACCATTGGGCCTGACGGAAAAATGATGATCACTTTTTTTGATCGCCAACAACGTTTAGGTTTTACAGTGAGTCCATTAGGGCGTGTTAATGAATGGCAATATGACCGAGTTAATCGCTTTAAAACTACTATCCGCTACGAAAATCCCATTGATATCACTAAATTGGTGGGCAAATATTTGCCGACTGCGAGTACATTAATTGGATTGGTAGAAAAAGGAAAAAATCCTGAACTGGATCGTTATACCTATGAATTTTATGATTATACCGATAGGGTGCGTTACGAAGTAGACGAGGAAAATTTCGTTACAGAATATATTTACGATAATTTGAATCGTAAGACGGCCACCATCATCTATAAACAACCCTTAGATAATGAAATGCTTGCACAATTAAAGCAGGGCAAATCTCTTGTATTGATACCTAATAGTGATGTGGATCAGTGGTGGCAATATTTTTATGATACAGACAACAACCCTATTGTGGAGCAAGATCCAGCAGGTTATGTCATACAAAAGAAATATGATGCGGGCAATCGTTGTTATGAAAAAATTCATTATGGTACGCCTACCCCACATACTCGAAACTTGAATGAAGTAATCCCCCCTGAAGACAAGCTGAAAGATGCACATACTTTTTATTATTACAATTCCCGCGATGAAGTTATTCTAGAGGTGGATGCAGAAAATTATGTCACCTCCTATACGTATTATGCGTCCGGGCTTAAAAAGACGGCCACGCGCTATGACACTCGGCTTGATAAAAATTGGTATGAAAACACTGATAATAATAATTTCATTCCTCTAATTCCGCCTGCTTCTAGTGAAGATCAAACTACCTATTATGAGTATGATCTCGTCAACCGTTTAGTTAAGATGACCTTGCCGTTCAACAAAAATATTGAAAAAAGTTTTGATGATATGGATAACATACTATTAGAGACCACTTATGATGGTAAGGTTAATGAGAACTATGACGCTGACACACTACGGGCTCACGCTAAGCTATATGACCAATTTTTACAGCTTTATAGAGAAGCAGATTCACAAGATATAAATCAAGACTACTATGAACATTTTTATGATGCGTCAGGCTTAAAACTTAAATCCGTAAATCCTTTAGGTCATCCAATTTATTATTTCTATGATTTAGACCGAAGACCTATTGTGGTAATTAATGCCCGCGGTGCCATCATTGAATCGACGCTAAATAGCTTTAGTGAACCCGTACAAATGCGGGCTTATGAGCAAAAAATCTCTCCGACGGATCTTTTGTTATTGACCGGTGGCTTTATCACGCCGGAATTTCGAACTACCTTAAATGCTTTACAGCAAGAGGATAAGGATGCAATTACGCGTTATGTGCGTAATAAGCGGGGTTTAGCAGAAAAGATCACCGACCCTGAAAACTATGTAACTCAAAAAACTTACACCGCTTTTAAGCAGCTAGATGAAGAAATACTGCCCTTAAGTAATGCAACTCATTACAAAATAAAACATGAATATGACATTCGTGGCCTGGAAGCTAAAATTGCTAAGATTGCGAGTGATAACAGAGAAATAACAAATGATCGTTATGAATACAATAACCAGTTCGGTGTTAAAACAGCGCATTATGATGCACTAGACTATAAAACCCAGTTTATTAATGATCGCCTTGGCCGACGTGTGCAAGTGATCGATCCTGAAAACGTTACGCGTGAAACACTTGCGCTAGATGCATTTGAACGCGTAATAACCAATACGAATTCGTTAAGCCAAGTCACCACTAATCGGTATGATCAAGCTACGCGCAGTCAAAAAATAACGTATCCTAAAGGCAATAGTGAGCTAATTATTAAAAACGTTTTTTCTGAAAATTTATCGCACGAAGATGGTGTTAATAATAAAGAAATCTGGCGGCATGAATCAGCGGGTCACGTTACCCAGCACGCGCAAGAAGTGCCGAGTGAAGCCAAAAATTATGTCATCGAAGATGGGTATGATGTGATTCACCTTCACAATAGTCATGTTGATGCCAACAAAAATCAAACTCAATTTATTAATAATAGTGTCGGCACCCTTGAACAAATTATTATAGATTCAACGAATGCCGAATTAATCACGAAATTTGAATTAGACGCGTGGGAACGAAAGGCGTTAGAAATAGACCCTTTACTTAATCGCACATCAAATTCACACGACAAACGTAATTTATTAACCCAGAAAATTATTGATCCCGTTCCCCCAGAGGCGCCTTTAGGCGAACAGGTCAAACATTTAAATTTAATTCACACCACCCAGTACAATGGTCAACAAACAAAATCATTTGAAATGCGAGGTGATACCCCGCTTGGTAATATTTATAACGCTGCTTTTGAGCAAGATGCTATTAATCGCGACATAGGCAAGATTATTGATTTGCCAACGCCCGGCAAAAGCGAGCACTTGAATTTAACGTCTACATTAGCGTTAGATGGCGTGAACCAAGTGCCCGCCAAAACCGAGCCCTTAAATCTAAAGTCAAAATTAGTATTAGATGCCGTCAACCAGACAGTTGCGGCTATCGATGAACACGGCTACATAACGTATAATTTTTATGATAAATGCGGGCGAGAAAGATTCAAAGTAGACCCCGAAAATGGCGTCAGCGAAAAAAGATACAATACCGAAGGCGATGTCATTTACGAATGCCACTATAAAAGTATTTTAACTCAACCGATAAGCGAGCAAACCACCCTTGCTCAGATGGTGGATTTTGCGACTAGCTTACACACTTTAGAAGATAAGGAACTCTGGTTTTTCTACGATGAAAATAGATTAGAAAGCTTCACGCTCAATAATTTAGGGGCGGTGACCGAAAAACGCTATGATGCCGCCAATCGCAAAGTAGCAGATATTCTCTATGCGACCAAGGTAGATGTTCTCACAGCTAAGAATAATACGACGCCCCAAATGGCGGCATTAATGAAGGCTAACCCGAGTGCACTTGACCGCAAAACTTCTTATGTCCTGAGTCCCAATATTATTATAACGGACACGCGTTTAGAACGATTTACGATTGATCCCGAAGGCTATGTATTAGAATCTCGGTTTGATGATAATGGCAATACGATTACAGAAATTCTGTATGCACAAAAAGTCGCGAATCCTGACTACGTGGCTACGTTATCGATTGCGGAAATTTATACTCATTTAAAGAGCGATGATCCTAAAAACGAAACGACATTTACCGTTTACGATGTGCGCAATAATCCAATCTATCGCGTGTATCCCGAAGGTAATGTCACGTCTTACGAGTATGATAAAAATGGCAATAAGACGCTAGAATGTCG
Source organism: Gammaproteobacteria bacterium (assembly GCA_013697705.1). Taxonomy (NCBI): domain Bacteria; kingdom Pseudomonadati; phylum Pseudomonadota; class Gammaproteobacteria; species Gammaproteobacteria bacterium. The sequence goes on from JACCWJ010000040.1 coordinate 11,672, forward strand.
CTTTGATCATAAGCTTGATCCTGTGCCGCAAGATTATGCTGTATTAGTCGCCACCTTGAAGACGCCAGAATGGGTGCCAGATAAAACCAAGGGTGATCGTATTACAACGTTTGGGTATGACGCCGCCAATCGTCGTTGTAAAGTCACAGACCCGCGTGGCAACAGTGAGGAATTTACCTATGATGCGATGGGTAATAAGCTCACCCATACCGACAAAAATAAGGCGGTATGGTCTTATCTTTATGACCGCGATAATCGCGAAATTGCCTTTACCGCCCCAAAATCCAACATAACCTTAGTATCTTATGATCCTGCGTTGGGGGCAACCGGTCAACTGATCGCAACCGAAGATGCGGTGAGCGTCACGCGTCAAAAAATTTATAACAAGGAAAATAATTCCACAACAATCATCGAAGGCGCAGGGCGCAGTGATGCGCGGGAGATGACCCTCTATAACAATAAATGCAATAAACTCATCAGTATCGAAGTGCCCCGAGCGGCAGTGGATAATCCTAATGCCCAGGCCAGTTTTAAAAATCCTCCGGTAATAGAGAGCAAGGTAAGCAGTAACTTTATCTATGATGGTAAGTGCCAACAGGTGGTAGCAACCGACGAATTGGGGAATGTTACCTTTTTTGTTCACGATAGTATGGGTAATCAGCGCTTTGTAATTGATGGCGAAGGCGGTATCACTGAAACACAATTCGATGCCTTCAATCAATCGACGCAAGAAACGAAATATGCTAAATCCCTTGACCCGGTAAAATTAAAAAAAGATTACGCCAGTAAAGACATTACACTTGCGGCCATGACCGATTTGATGGTTGGGATACCGGATATTACCAAAGACCCTACGACTAAATTTAAGCGCGATCGCCGCGGTAATATTACCTTAGAAAAAAAAGGCCCTATTTTTAATTATTGTGCGAATGTTGCTAAGCCGGATACTCCGAGCTATGGCACAACCCTTACCCAATTTAAAAAAGACTATAATGCGCGCGGTAAATGTTGCCTCGAATCGAAATTAATTGATCACAACACAGCCACGTGGTCGACCACGTGGTATTGGTATGATCGCAATGGGAATAAAGTGGCGATTGTGGATCCTGATCTGTATGTCACCATTGATATTATGAATAGTTTTAATGAGGTGGGTGAACATTATGAATATGCTAATCCACTCTTAGAGACACCTGATCCTGCAATGTCAGTTGCAGCGCTTATTAAAAAAGTAATTCAAAATCCTGAAAAGGACAGGATAACTAAAACGGATTATAACGCTAACGGCTCCTCTGAAAAAATAACCTACGTTAATGCGGATTTTCAGAAATTAGTGAAAGAAAATAATATTTATTCCTTATTCGATGTTACCCGTGATTTAATTATTTCTCAGACTCATACTAAAACGGAAAAGCTTTCTTCCATCACCGATGCCAAAGAAAATACCTGTCATTTTTATTATGATGAACGTGATATTGAAATTGCGTGCACGGGTGTTCCTCGTAAGAGTTTGGATGATAATAATAACCCTCTCACCCTTGTGCCATTAACCTATTATGGGGTCAATTTTGCTGGTGAGCGTGTGCGCACGCGTCGCTTTAAACAAGGCGCAGAGTATCCTTTAAAGGATACGCCTCCTGCTAAAAAACAGGCGGATCCAGAAGATCAACAAGAATTAATTATCAACAACACACAAGGCAAGCCGGCGTATAAACAAGATGCGCAGAAAAATTTGTGTGCGATGACTTATACAGCGACTCAAAAAGAGGCGCGCAGCTGGCATCAACTCAGTAACTGGCATTTTGACGCGAGTCTCCCGCTTAAATTTAAAAGCGAGTCAGTTATGGCGGAAAAGCGTTCTAGCTATGATGGGCGTAATTTACTGTTAGTATCGGCTTTTTATACGACTGCTTATGATCCTCTGAGTAAGAGTGAATTAGTCAAGGATCGTTCAACCTATCGCATTCGTGATAGTTTTGGTCAAATCATCGCAGAGGGTCAGGACGGGGTAACCTATCCGTTACGCTATGAATATGATTTAGTGGGCCACGTTTGGAAATCGAATTCAGGTCAAGGTGCCTATTACCTCAAACTACAAAATGCTGCGGGCGAAGATACGCTTACCATTCGTTCGCCTAATCGAAACTTCGAATCGTTAAGTTACCAAGATTTGCCGCAGGTTATGACCTGGGATATTGTGAGCACATTACGCACCGAACAAGCGCGCTCACTCAATGGCAATATCATTGCAGAATTATTACCCGCCTATGTTAAACAAGGTAATATGCAGTCGCTTCCTGTACCGCTTTGCATGCAACCCGTGCAACAGCAAACTGAAACCGGCGCACAATATTTAATTACTTTTCCCTTGCCGCAAGAGCGCGCCTATCAATTGAAATTTTTTATCAAAACCCATGGCGGTGTGGGTCAAACCGAATTGCCTATTATTTTGACTGACGCAGAACATTGTGCGGTAGATGTCAGTCACTTGGCGAGCGATCTCTATGACTATGATCTTCGCTATCAAATCAGAGTACCGGGCGAGGCGGAACCGGTCCTTGTTTATCAAACCCAAGGTAGTGTGCAATTTGATTCTGATAATAGCACCACGAGTCACAACTTAGTGGCGCTGAGTGTTTCCGATACCACCGTTAAGTTAACCGGTAAAACAGCCGGACTGACAAAGCTTGAGTTATGGCAGGGCGAGCAAAAAATTGCCGACATTCCTTATCAAGATGAAACACTCCTTGATTTAAGTGCTTATCCTTCTGGCGCTTATTCGTTAAAGCCCTTTTATAACGCTCTAGCCGGCACGGCTTCTTTACCGTTTACTCTTTATACGCTGACCCCTGCGCCAGCGCCGTTATCCCAGGAAATTAATTTTTCTATTTCGTTAACTGTTGAAGGCCAAACGGCTCAAGTCACACGTCAAATTAATCCTTCTTTTGCAGATAAAACGCTGCGATTAACCTGTGATTACGTTGGGACAGACGACGAACCTTATCAACAATCAGTTACGTTTAATCCGTCGGATAATCAATTTAGCTTTGATCATGAGGTGAAAAGTATTGCGTCGTTAAGCGTTGATTTAGCGATGCCGCCGAGTGCAAATGAACCAGAAACGCTGTGGATTCCGCTCCTCATTGCAGCGATACCCGACCCTCAAACGGCGGCTAAACAAAAAGGGGCGCGGCGCTACCAGGCGCTTTTTCCGGATGCTAAAGGTCAGCTCACGCAAGCTAAATATTTTGAACGTACCCGTTTACAACACGCGGATATTTTCGAGATGTTAGGCACGAGCGCCCACGATTTTGTAACGACGTTAAGCAACCTAAATCCAGAAATAGCAGCGAACGCATTAGCCGAAGAAATCTTTGAAGCGCTTAATAGCGGTAGATTTATGTCGAGTCAAGATGCGGCGTGGCAAACGTTACTGCAGCAACAACAAATCCAGCAAGCAGTGATGAAGAAACTCATTCAGCGCTTAGAAAAAGCGCTTAATTGCGATGTTTATCACTTAGATTCGCAAGGCGTTTACGCCCTCTTACAGAATAATGATCAAATGCCGTTATTAAAAGAATACTTGCAAACGGAAGTGGCGTTGGCAGAGGGTCAGCGTGAGCAGATAAACTTCTGTCAAGATAAAGCGGTGGTCGCGGAATATATCAGTTTCCTTACAACGCATTTTCCCGGCGATAAAAGTGTCTTACTTTTTTCAAAAGCCAAAAATATTCCGGTCACCTGTTGGGCGGCCAATAAAGCTAATCCCACCCAAATGAAAATGCTGGGTGATGAGGCGTCGACACCGGATAGCCAGCACTTATTTATTCACCAAGGCCAAGTGTACGCGTCACTACGGGAAGTGGGCAAACCTCGATTAGCGAAACAAAAGCACGCCGCGCTCAACGCCGAAAGTGATTGGGTTGTAGTGGATAATCTGGATAAAAATTTAAACGAGTGGCTGGATCTTGCGAGCGGTAAATCTCTGCAAATCGTCAATGCCGTGTTCGCTCCGCGCACGCTTCTTTATATCACGCCGTTTGCCCCGTTCACGGAAATGCCGACGGTGACATTTTTAGATATGAGTACGGATCGCAATGCGCAGATTGCAAATTTAACGCCGCTGCCGTTAATCACCGACCTACTACAAAGCCTCGTGCTGGATGTCAGCGATCTGCCTGTGGGGATATATCCGTATAAGGTTGCTACTTACGAAAATGTATTTAGCATTACACACGGCAATCCTGTTTACCCGAGTCAAAGTTATCCCACCAAAATTGATGGTTCATTTACGCCCATATTAACCGAGGCCAAGTTAGCGATAATCCATCCTATACGCCGCTACGCCTACAACGCGTGGCGCGATAGAATTCAAGAAATCACGGCGACTGGCGGTGTCACCAACAAAGAATTTAGTTTCTGCGGTCGAGAAAAAAAGAGGATCGACCCGCCCGTTTCCTGCTACCTCGAGGAAATTATTGAAGGCAAAGTAAAGTATACGTTGAGTGCCACGCCCGTGCGACCCACGACCTATAATGGCTATGATGAAACTGGTTGTTTTATTGGAATGACTAACCCGAAAGGCAATACCAGCGCGGTTATCGTTGATGAAGCAGGGCAGGAGG
>JACCWJ010000041.1 GCA_013697705.1 Gammaproteobacteria bacterium
CCGGAACCCATCCCTCTCCGTCGTCCCGCGATTTATTCGCGGGATCCAAATCCGATGCTGGATCCCGCGAATAAATCGCGGGACGACGTGGAGGTGTTTGGCCGCGGGACGACGTGGAGGTGTTTGGCCGCGGACGACGGCATTATTGTCACCCTCGCAATAAGCCTTTTTAAATTTTTGTCCAGTACAAAGAATTTCAAGTGAGAAATCGGGGACTGTAATTTCACGGTCAATAAATTGGAGTAACCGAATTGTAAATTCGATATCTGTATAATGCTTAAGCACCTTTACCAATAGTAGCGGATGTGATAATCAGGCTGCGACTAGCAAAAATACGCAATTAAAGTTAGTATAACCGCTTATTTATCAACATCGAGGAATTCAACATGGCGGACACTCCAGATCTAAAAGAATTAATGCGTATGGCCCAAGAAATGCAACAAAGCATGAAAGAGGCCCATGATGATTTATCTCGCCAAGAATATAAAGGCGAAGCCGGCGGCGGTTTGGTGACTGTTTATATGAATGGCCGTCATGACACAAAGCGTGTTATTTTTGATCCAAAGGTAAAGAGCGAAGATTTGGAATTCCTCGCTGATTTAGTTGCCGCAGCAAATAATGCCGCCACTCGCGAAATTGAAAAAGCCTCAGAGAAGAAGATGTTTGATCTTACTAAAAAATTAGGCATTCCAGGCGCTCAGGATAAAGAAGAAGAATAATCTTATGTCGAGTCCGTTGATTGAACAGTTAATTAATGCGTTACGTTGTCTTCCCGGTGTGGGGCCCAAGACAGCGCAGCGCATGGCATTTCAACTACTACAGCATAATCGTGAAAATGGTTTACATTTAGCCCGTATTTTAAACCGGGCGTTGACCGAAGTAGCCCACTGCACGCAATGTCATACCTTATGCGAAAATGAGTTGTGTCGATTATGTGATGACCCCAAGCGGGACCCTTCCTTACTGTGTGTAGTCGGAACGCCTATGGACGTTATCGCTTTTGAGCAAACAGGGAATTTTCGCGGACATTATTTTGTTTTAATGGGACACCTATCCCCTCTCGATGGGATAGGTCCTAAAGAGATAGGTATAGAAAAATTAGCTGAACGACTCAAAAAACTACCTATTCAAGAAATGATTTTGGCCACAAGCACTACGGTGGAAGGTGAAGCTACCGCTCATTATATTGCTAACATGGTTAAAGATAATCCGATCAAATGCACTCGCATCGCATACGGCGTACCCGTAGGCGGTGAATTGGAATATCTTAATGTTAACACCCTCGCTCGCGCCTTTGCAGCACGCACCTCTTTATAATATTATAACTATTCAGCACTAAATTAGTTCGGCAAGAACGTCTATATCTGACTGAACAGTCACATACTATTTAACTTTTAGCTTTTTTTAGATGCGGCGTTTCCTGAAAACCAAACGCATTCCAGATAGTGTCGAAAAAAGGTTGTAGACATTTTTTTACGTCTACGTGAGCGTCGTCAAGCTTATACCGGGGGAATATTAACTCATTAAGGGGTAATGGTTTGTTGCGCGCTTTTCCTTCATAGCCGCTTTTTGCAATGTCATCAACGCTAATACGAATGTTTTCAACCGACAAAAACCGCAAATAAAGATAATAAGGCCCCGGTAACGATAGCCGGTTCATCACCGCTAAATGATTCGATAGACTCGCAGTAAAACGTTTTTGCAAACGTAAGGGGAAAAATTCATTGCCTCTTCCATCATGCGTTCGCTGCGCGATGGCGAAAACTGTTTCGGTACGCCCGTCTCTAAATACCTGAGTATATGCATGCTTTTCATGAATCGTTGAATAGAAAATTAACCCATCAAAATTATAATCAAAAATAACTGTTTTTTTATCTTCGCCAAAAGGAGGTAAATAATTAGCAGGTTGTGCTAGTTTTTTAATATCAAATTCTATTTCTTGAAACTTCTCAGGGACAAAATGCATCACGAAACGAGCAGTGGGATCCGCTATTAAAATAGCAGGATACTTATTATCTTTAATATACTGCACCCGTGCTTTAAGAAAATTGTCCAATACTTTTTCTTCAGCAACAAAGTCCATCGATTGTGATATTTTTTTATCTTCCATAATATTTTTATTCCATTATATTCGTTCGTAAATATTAACTGAATTTAACCCCCAGCTCATTAAATGTAAATTCGAATATAGAGGCTTGAATCCACCTACTTCATCTAAATTGGCTGAGCCTAAAATAACACGCGCACCTACCTTGAGCTTAAGTAATTGTACGATAATGGCAGTAAAAAACTCACCTCTAAAACATGTTGCATTGATAAATACAACATCACCATCGCTTATATCTTGGGTTAAAAAATCGTTATTTATAAATTGAATATTAAGAGGTTTATGAGACAGTAAATTTTGATATTCAGGCAGATTTTCTAATTTATTTTTTAATGCTTCGCTTAACTTATATAACCCAGCTAGCTTCTCAATCCCACACGTTTTCGAGAAATCAAACACTAATTCAGCAATCATAACAGCCTTCCCGGCTCCTGATCCTAAATCGTAGAAGACTTCACCCGGTTGCGGATGAGCTCGCTCCAGGATCCGGACAAAACTAAAAAAAACGACTTCTCCGTAAGTATATGTGGTGTCCCCCATCATTCCAGCTGCATGCCGTTCTTTTAGGGAAATTTCGGTGGGATTAACGTTTTCATAAACTTTGTTAAAAACCGTGAGGCATCGGTCGTAATGGACAGTGCTACTCCACCCTCTTTCTTGCAACAAGGCTGCCCAATAGCGAATTCGGTCGCGGTTGAAACGCCAGATTAAAAAAATCAGTAATATGGAAAAAAAGATAACAATTTGTGTAACCATTATTTCGCTCAATATTAAAATTATTTAGCACTAATTAAGCGCTCGGCATGAAAATTCAGATTTGGCTGAATCTCAACGAAAAATTAACAGAAAAGCGCCGTTCAAGTAGGTGAGTGGTTTCTGTTAATTTTTCGTTGAGTTCAGCCAAATATCGAAGCTCCAATCCAGAGGCTGATCAGTTAGTATTTCGCATTGTACAGCAATCCTAATAAACAAGGCAGTAGTCAGGGCGCGTAATGAGGCGAGGCAACGGAGTCGAGACATTTGAACTCACCAACGAGGCTCCGTCTCTAAGCACGAATACGGGCGGCGGGCCACCCCCAAAAATGCACTGGTTAATCCAACTTTTGCTTCTCTTTAAAGGCAATTTATACGAAAATACTGGACCTTTATCAAAATCTCTCTGTCCATATCAAATGGCAGTTAATATATGTGAGCAAATATGCCAAAAGCGACTCGAAGCTGGGTGACGGACCTTTTTGTGCTTACCCTACTTATTGGTTTTTTGTATAGCATTAGCATGAGTAATCGTCCGTTAGCACCTCCCGATGAAGGCCGATATTCTGAAATTCCGCGTGAGATGGTAGCAACGGGAGATTATATAACCCCCCGCCTTAATGGCATAAAATATTTTGAAAAACCTGCACTATTTTATTGGTTGCAAAGTCTCAGTATTAAGGCTTTTGGCTTAAATGAATGGTCACTTCGACTTGCCACCGAGCTGATGGGAATTCTTGGTTGTCTTTTCACCTATATCGGATCACGCAAACTTTATGATCGACAAACCGCTCTTTACGCCACATTAATTTTAGCCTCATCAATGCTTTATGCAGGATTGGCGCATTTTATAACCATTGACATGACGGTCAGTGTTTTTTTAATAGGCAGTTTATTGGCCTTTATGGTAGGAAATAAATATCCTGCGGGGAAAACACGACGTAATTACTTATGGCTGATGTATTTCTTTGCGGCTCTAGCCACCCTGACCAAGGGCCTTATTGGAGTTATTTTCCCCGGGATGATCATTTTTACTTGGCTTTGCGTTACAGGACAGTGGCGTCAGCTTTCGAGCTATTGTTTACTCTCTGGAACGGGAATTTTCTTAATTATCACCTTACCTTGGCATATTTTAGTGCAACTCAAAAACCCTGAGTTTTTCAATTTCTATTTTATTGATCAACAATTTTTACGCTATTTCACAGATTATGCAGGCCGCAGCCAACCCTTATGGTTCTTTCCTGTAGTACTACTCGCTGGATTTTTCCCATGGACAGGGTTTCTTTTTTCAGCCTTGAAGGAACATTTCCAAGCGTGGCGAAATCTTAAAAAATATCCTTTTGAACTATTTTTACTGTTGTGGGCGAGTTTAATATTTCTTTTTTACTGGCTTTCGCACTCGCAACTTATTCCGTATATCTTACCTATTTTTGCGCCCTTGGCCATTTTGACCGGGCGTTATATTAGTCAATATATTAATGATACCGAACGCATGAAATTTGGTTTAGGGGTGGCGTTAATATCGTCCATCATCATGTATATTGCCGCCTTAGTTTTTACCCATTCTGCTCCTTTAGAAAACATGACGGCTAATTTCATAGGGGTTACCCCCCTTTTCCTCGGAATAATCCTACTATTTTTCAAACGTATTAGCGGGTTTTTTATCTTTGTTTCCCTGGCATTAACTACAGCTTGTTTACTGCTTGTCGCCACCTATAATTATAACCAATTCGAGACGAGATCTATCAAGCCTCTTGCAACCAATTTGGTTAAATTTATCCGTTCAGATGATATCATTTACTCCTTTCATCACTACGCACAAGATCTGCCATTTTACCTCGGTAGAAAGGTCAAAATAGTCAATTGGCGAGGGGAATTAGACTTCGGAATTAAACATCAAAACACCAAAGATCTTTTTCTTAATGACCAACAGCTTCAAACTGAATGGCCAAATAAAACCCGCAAATTTATGGTTCTCAAAAAACAAGATCTACCCTATTTTAACACTTGCCCTTCTTTAAAATATTATGTGATTACGGAAGAAGGCAAATATGCATTAATTTGTAACCAGGATATTAAACAATGAAATCTTCCGTGATGCCTTTAATCTTATTTGGGGTGGTTTTGAATACCGGTGCTCAGCTCCTTTTAAAGGCAGGAGTAAACCGTATGGGACAATTTGATTTTGTTTGGGCGAAGATTGTACCCCTCGGCCTGCAAATAGCGACGAATCCTTACATCCTCATAGGTTTATTTTCATATGTAATCAGTGTGGGAACATGGCTTTTAGTTCTTTCCAGAGTCGATGTAAGTTATGCCTATCCCATGATAAGTCTTGGCTATGTGTTAAATGCAGTTACAGCCTATTACCTTTTCGATGAAACTTTATCCATATCACGCATGATGGGAATTTTTGTGATATTGTGCGGTGTTTATTTAGTGGCCCGCAGTTAGCCTGCTAATCATGCAATAATGAATTTTAATAGTACGTTTGAGGATTTTTAATGAACCTACCTTACATTAGTGTTGTCATCCCAGTTCATAATGAAGCAGAAGTGCTTTATACCCTCTATACACGATTAACTACCGTTATGGATCAACTAAAAAAGCCGTATGAAATCATCTTCACCAATGATGGTAGTAAAGACAATTCAGAGGCCATCTTAAATGAATTGCATAAGAATCGACCTCATAATATTCGTATTATTCATTTCAATGGCAATTATGGACAACACATGGCCATTATGGCGGGATTTGAAAAAGTACGAGGCCAAATTGTTATTACCATGGACGCAGACTTGCAAAATCTACCCGAAGACATCCCCAGTTTTATAGAAAAAATAGAACAAGGCCATGATGTAGTCGGCGGCTTCCGTGAAAATCGTCAAGATAGTTTCTGGCGGGTTTGTTTTTCAAAACTACATAATAAAATTAGAGCGCGTATTACCCCTCGCATTACCATGAAGGATGAAGGTTGTATGCTACGTGCCTACCGCCGAGAAATTGTAGACTTGATGGTTTCAAGTGGAGAGGCCTCGACCTTCATTCCAGCTCTCGCACTTACCTATGCTGGCAATCCGGCGGAAGTTCCTGTGAGCCATGAACCCAGACATGCTGGCACCTCAAGCTATAATTTTTATCGTTTGATTCGCTATAACTTCGATCTGATTACGGGTTTTTCATTGGTTCCATTACAGCTTTTTACATTACTCGGTATTGTGATATCAGTACTCAGTGGCTTCTTAGTTATCTATATGATCTTACGCAGAACCATCATAGGGCCTGAAATGGAAGGGATCTTCACCCTTTTCGCGATAATTTTCTTTTTAGTGGGATTATGTTTGTTGGGCTTAGGAGTATTAGGTGAGTATATCGGGCGCATCTATCAAGAAGTTCTAAAACGACCCCGCTTTGTCATCAAAAATGTAATGGAACAGAATCAAGAGGTTGTCAAAACCCCCACCATAGAAAACATCACAGTATCATAAGGAAGGGCAAAAGCATGAAGATTTTAATCTTAGGTATTAATGGTTTCATCGGCAATCGCTTAACTGAAAATATTTTAAGTAAGACTGACTGGGAAATCTATGGCATGGATCTCTCATCTCATCGTCTAGAAAATTGCATGCGATATTCTCGTCTACATTTTCAACAAGGTGATATGACCAAAGAAAAAGACTGGATTAAAAAGCATCTAGAGATTTGTGATGTCGTCCTCCCCCTTGCTGCGATTGCTTCTCCTTCGCTCTATGTAAAAGATCCACTTAGAGTTTTTGAACTAGATTTTGAAGCCAATTTGGAAATTGTTAAGTTGGTACATGCAGCAAACAAACGGTTAATTTTTCCCTCTACCTCAGAAGTATACGGGATGTGCGATGAACCGGCATTCGACGAGCTCACCTCAAAACTTATCTTGGGTCCCATCGAAAAAGAGCGCTGGATCTATTCTGCGTCAAAACAACTACTAGATCGTGTCATCTATGCATATGGCAAACATCGGGACCTTAAATTCACGTTATTCCGGCCTTTTAATTGGATTGGTCCCAAACAAGATGAAGTGTTTTCAACTGAAGCTGAGCATTCACGAGTGGTATCACGCTTTATCAGCAACATCATACATAACAAAGATATTATCCTGGTAAACGGTGGCAATCAAAGAAGATGTTTTACCTATATTGATGATGGCATTGACGCATTGATGAAGATTATTGAAAATAAGGATGAATGCGCCAACCATCGCATTTTTAATATTGGTAATCCAGAAAACAATATCACTATCCGTGAACTCGCTGAAAAGATCAAAACGTTGGCAATGGTTTATCCTAAATATCACGATTTAGCGGAACAAACGCGGATTATTTCTGTCGACGAAGAGCAAGTCTATGGTAAATCTTATCAAGATACCGAAAATCGTGTGCCCTCAATCAAACAGGCAGAGAAATATCTTGATTGGACACCCAAAACTGATATTGAAATTGCCCTAAATAACACATTGGATTATTACTTAAGTTAGCCGGCAATCTCTTCCGCAGAACGGCAATGAATTTCTGAAGGGGGAGGGGCTTATGGCGATTGCATAGGATTCCGCCCCGTGCAAACCACTGACTTTATGCCTAGATCTCTTGCTCCATCTTTTCAAGCGTAAATTACTATTTTTCTTCACCTTAGCCTATTCGCGGGAGAGGGTTAGGGTGAGGGTTTTAACATTTATTAAATTTTAAAGTGGGGCCCTCACCCCAACCCTCTCCCGCGAATAAGCATATGAGAAATTGTGTGACCGGCACATAGGTAACAAAAGTGGCCGGACACATCGGTAACATTAATCTACCATAAGTTTATTAACTTTAAGCATTTTTTCATTGAAGATAGCCAAAGGCATAAAAGAGAAATGTAA
>JACCWJ010000042.1 GCA_013697705.1 Gammaproteobacteria bacterium
TTTATTCGCGGGATCCAAATCCGATGCTGGATCCCGCGAATAAATCGCGGGACGACGGAGAGGTGTTTGGCCGCGGGACGACGGCATTATTGTCACCCTCGCAATAAGCCTTTTTAAATTTTTGTCCAGTACAAAGTTATATGGTTTGCGTCATAGTCTCCTAAATCAAAGCAAAAAGATGAATTTCATGAGTAAATCAGCAAGAAGCTCAACATTGAGTTATTTCGCGCCAATTCTAAGCAAGCTAAACATCATTTAGCGAGATCGCAAGCCTGACCCCGGCACATAATCTGGATAAAGCAAAGTATTACTATATTACTTCGCTCCATCCAGCATATAAGGATACTGATTTAATTATTACGGGGAGACGGAAGATCAAGGTTTGCCGGTTCGTTAGGCGTGATGATATCAGGTTCTGCCCCACTAATGAGGGAAGAATGCAAACGTGCCAATTCATTATGGAAATTTTCATTCCATTCGAAATAGGAAGACCGCCACTCACGTCGCTCTGCTAAAACGTTAAAGTACAATTGAAGCGGCGATAAAGCTTTCGCTTTATGAAAGTATGCTTCCATACGGACATGCGCAATATATAGGATATCCCTATTCGAAGATTCTGCTTTTTCTTGTTCGTGATTAATTGAAACGTGCGACAAATCTAGGGGCCAATTCTGCGCCGAACTTACTAAAGCCAATAGCTCTTTGAGTTTTTTAATGTCAGCATGAATTAAGTTCTTATTCCCATGTAAATTGGGAAATTGCTGTGATTGAGTTGATATAGCCGAAGTTGGTTGGAAGAAGCTGTTGTTGTTGTTGTTATTGTTGTTGTTCGGGTTTCTATGAATTTTATGAGAGGAGGCTGGAGCAGGTACTTTCATTTTCACACTGCTTTCATATCTCACACGCAAACTTTTTCCACTTACGTCATCTTGGCACAAGACTTTTCTAAACAACGTCATATCTGCAATTAAACAATTGTAGAAAAGTTCGCCCTTATAATCTGTGATATAAACCTCCCTAGGATTAGCAATTGATAAATGAAGAATGTAGGCCTGCTTACTCCTACCTAGCTCTTGTTGTGCCGTCTTAAAATTGATTATCTTGAGCTTACCTTCAATAAAAAGATCACTATTTTCTTCAAGTGACAGTTTAAGATCGATAAGATGCTGACCAAGAGCAGTAAGATGTTTAAAATAGGTCAGCTCCCGAAGGTCAGCATTTTTCTCTAGACGGTTTTTTCTAATAGTAGGCCAATCTTCATTCCGGGTTATAGAAGATATGCGTCCTGCTATATCGCTATATTCGGGAATGTTTTGGGATTCTTGTGCTAAATATAAACTGCATAGCCATCCAAACTGCTCAACAGTTTCAGTGCTTATATTTTGCAGCTCTTCAAAATTTCGCCCAAAAACGCTCGCTAGTGCTAGCATAGTAATCTGATCTATCGACTGGTTATGGTCACATGAATTATTGGTGAAGAGCATTACTGTTGACATCCAAGTGGATAGATTGTCAAGCTTAGCTGGGTCTACATTTGTAAGTTCTTTGGTTGTTTTAAGAAAAGATTGAAGATTAATACCCTTTCCTCGTTGAACCTTCGTAAAATCGATCATTTCAACGCCATCTTTGGGGGTGTGCTCACCCATGGAAAGTTTTAGAGTAGAGCTTATTAAGCCTCTTGAATAGGTGGGAAGCTTTGATAAAAGCTCAACAATCGACTGAAAAATTTCATTTATTACTTCAGGATTTAACTCAAAAATTAGCCTAACCATCTTGCTTAAATACTGGGCGCTATGAGGCCCATGTTTGCTTTGTCTATTAGCCAATTTCACAATGGCAATCACCATTTTTTGAAAGTACCAGTTTAAGACCACCTCAAGTTCTTTTGATTTTCCAGTTAACTTTGCTAGCTTTGCATAATTTGTGTTTTCATCTGATTTCATTATCCCTACAACCTGGGTACTTAATACTAGGTTTTTATGAAAATTACCCCCAACTTCAGGTTTCATATCCTCAAGACTTTTCTGTACCCCATTAACCAACTCTGGTAATAGTTCTTTATTTTTATCGATTATGGCTTTCGCTTCGATAATTGTTTGTTGGGCATTATCAAATTCATCAAGCTCAAGAGGAGAGGTATCTGAAAATAACTTTGCAGGATATAAAGCGACTTGTACTCTTTGTTGAGCAGATGTGTTTGCATAATTCAAACCATCAACTTTAGAAAGAATTTGCATCGTCTCTACAAGGCTTTGCTTTATTGTTTCTGTGTGTGATTCTAATTGATTTTTGATGACATAGATTTTTCTGGAGCGAATTGTTGTAAAAAGAATTTTTTCTACAAAGGCACCGTCCTCCGATCCATCGCGTAAATTATTAATGAGATCTCTGTATAACTCATGCATTCTTTGAAAAAGAAACTCTTTTCCTCTAATGGACACTGCATGTATTATTTTCGAAAATATTGTTTCAGTTTTTTGATAGGAGTTTGCGCTTATTAAGGTGATTCCTTGCTCAAAATGCTCACTGTCTTTCTGGGTAGTGTCCTCATTAAGCCCCATCAATTGATTATTGAGATAACTAAAAAAACCAGCCTGAATTTCCTGACCTAGTTTGGAGACTTCTTCAACAATAGAGCTTGTCATCTGATAGTACATTTGCTCTGTGAGCGGAAAGGTTTCTGCCACGGGATTATGGGGGGCACCATTTTGAGCATAGCGACCAAAGATCCCCGCAGAACAACTAGAAGGATCGTGATGATTATCATCAATATGGGCAAGTTTATTTTCTTCCAATAGATATACAAAAGCTGCTTTAGAGGCTGCTAGATCTTCTTTTTTTACGTTGTGGTGATCTGAACTTGCTAACCAATAATAAGCCGTCATTTCAACTAAATTAACACTATATATCGCTCTAGGAGCACCGCCTTCATAAAAAGGTTTAGTATCTTCTTCCAATGTAGATCGAGCATTAATGTAGGAATTGAGTACTTTTTCCTCCAACTGTAGGTCTCTAGATGAATTACTATTATTGTTATTACTTTGAATAGACCATAGGTGATTGATTTTAGCTTGGATTTCTTTGATTTTCAGATCAATATAGGTTTTAAGATCGGAAAATACGCCTTCCGTTCCACCTGCTGCTTGAAATGCTTTTGCATAATGGGTCGTTAGCCTTTTGTATGTCCCAGCAACGAACCGCCTCCTGCCGGCATCCGTTAACATAGAGGTTTCATGACCCCCATGATTAGGCAATGCCTGATTAGTTCCCTCAATTATATTACGAATTTCAGCAACGCCTTCTTGAATTTTAGGTGACATTTTTGGCAACATAATAACCTCTGTTAAAAACCATTAAATAATCCGCAATTTTGGACAGTTATTCTTAAAATAATATTAAGGCTTTCTATAAATTTTGTTTATAAATTTTGTGATAAGAAAACCTTAATAATAAAATGGTAACCTTTGATGATCCTGAATAAACAGTATCAGCACGCGAAAACGTTTTCACCCCTTAGATAAATATCATCTGAAAATTGAGAACTCAATTTTCGAGGAACCCAACATGCAGCAGAAAAATAATTTACCTCAAGACCAATCGACCACTAAAAAACGCAAAACGATAGAAGAGCAAAGGGTTGAGCAAGAAATAGGCTCTCCTACTATCGATGAGCTTGAAGCGTCCTATCGCGAGTTGTTAGCAGCCCTTGAATTCCACAAAAATAATGCATCTTCTCTTGATGACCTTTGTGAGTATCGCCGATGTTTAATAAATAATCGTCGCCTTATGGGAGAGAAACACTTTGCCCAATTTCCAGTTCAAGCACTTGCCTACTACAAAACAGCTTTGGAGCATTTCGATGAGCTGTCTAAGCCTGTTGCCTCCTTAAAAACCAACAACAATAACAACAATACCAGTAATCAAGTTACTATACTCACTCCGGGGGATTGGGAAGGATGCGTTGATACACATTCTAAAATATTCGCAATTTATAATAACAACCAAGAGCCTGAAGTATTAAGCCAAGTGCTCCAAGATCTTGAAAAATCAATCGCTTTTTATAACATACAACTATCAAATCAACCCACCGCTTTAGTCCATGAGGGGCTTAGGCATTGCTTAGCAGAGTACAAAAAGATTAGCGATAAAATTAAGAATATAGATTTACCTCCACCAGCGAGCTTTTTAGATTTAGCGCAACAAGACAATAATAATTCCAAACTAAAAAACCTACTTTATAACTTTGAATATACTCAATTCATACTTGATAAAATCAAATCACTTGAAAACGATAGTGTTCTCTCTATTAAGTGCAACGACGAGAAACAGGTGCGAGATATTAGCCAATGGCTTGCAAAACTTGAAACTTTATTACCATTCGTGAAGTTAATCTTTAGGATTGAAAAAGATGCTAACAGTTTAGAGATCATTGACGCAGCATCCATTTATCAGTTAAAGCAGTGGGCTAGTATGACAGATCAGATTTCTCGCGCGCTAGAATTAAAAGATTGGAATGGAATTTTTGAGGCGATAGTCAAAGCAAAGGGAGGATCAGGAATACATACTTTGTTTATAAAAAAGCGATTGGAACTCTTTGAAAATTACGATTATTTATTATCAAGTAAAATCCAACCGCAGGATAAAGAAGATTACGAACACGTTATTAGTACGCATCGTAATCGCTTAAACTCTCAACTTGCTTATGCTGAGAGTAGGCGAAAAAAACCGACCGAATCAAATGTAAATGATAGCTTAATTTTGCCATTGCAGAATAATTTAGTCGTCTCTACTAATTCTTCTTCAGAATTTGTTTCCCACGAAGTAAGTTCTAATACGCCTAACATTTCGAAACATACGCTTGTCCCCACATTTTTTAATTCTAATTGCAATAATAATCCTATTAATATTGACCATACCCATCAATTGCCAAGACAAACTTTGAGGTCAACAGATAATTCACTGTCCGACTTATCCCATGCAGCAGCTTCAATTGAAGCTACTGAAAACGAAAGACCCTCAATCAACAACAATAATTCATCAAATATCCAGGTTATATCCTCTCTGCATTTTTCTCGTCAGAAAGAATTAGAGGAAAAAAGTACACAGGAACTCATATCCTATAGACGTGATAGAGTAGCCAAATTGCACGAAGTTCTTCTGCTAAATACTAACAATGATCTCAGAGAAATCAGAAGTATTGAAGACGAACTGGGCTGCCCTCATACTGAAACAGGTGACCTACCCAATACTACGTCTCTTGAGGTAATGAAAGAGAAAAATCGATACTTCGAGAAAATGAAACAGAAAATAAAGGCAGAACTAAAAAATAAATGTCAGATCGAAATGGCTGAGACGATAAAAATTTTTAATAGTATCAAAGTGATCGCAAATGAAATGGGTCTGCCAGCTAATTCGATTCCTAGAATAAAAAATATTTCTGAGTTAGCTTATCTACCTGCTCTTAAAGATGAGCAGAAAAGACTGGGCAGTGAATTGAGTAAGTTGCGGGAACAACAAAAAACAGACTTAATTCAAGATATTTTGGCCTTTAAAGAAGAGATGGACCAAATAGAGGATATTTCAACAGATTATCAATACTTGCGTTCACCTAAAATGTAAAACTGTAATTGATTTAAAATTAAATTTTAAGCTTAATGATTACTGAGTGAGATGAGCATATGCAACTAAATAGCGAAACCGAAACCGAAACCGAAACCGAAACCGAAACCGATCCATCGGAGTTAACTGATAATGAAAATACTTCAGCAGATGCTTCAAATAATTTGGTTTTAAACTATGAAAAAAATTACCAAACACTATTAAATATTCTACCTATTGCTCAAAGTCAAAATTCAAAATTGGCTGCAGATATAAACTTTGAGAGATTAATAGAAAATCGCCGTTTAGTGGGCGATAGTTCCGTACAGATTCCTAAAAAGGCTATTGCATATTATAAGCAAGCTCTTCAGCATTATGAGGATTTCAAAAAATATCGTGGAACAAATGATAATAATACTGAATTAACCATAAGAGTGCAGACTCAAGCAGCAGAAATTCATTACAACTTGTATGCAGTGCTTGAGGAAAGTGAGAATTTACTTGAGCTGAAGGAGGCGAGTGGTCATTTAAGAGCTTCAATCAAATATTATTATGAACTCCTACAGAGAAATAAAAGAGACAATAAAAATGATTGTCGACGTGAAATAGTAATCTGCAAAAATGGTTTATTAAGCTTAGAGAAAAAAATCAATAAAGTAAATGAAAAAACAACCAACAACAATGTTGTGGAAAAGACTGCCCATGATTTCAACTTGGCAGATAAATTTTGCCTTGAAACATACGTGCTGAATGCCCTTGAAAAGGAACAGGGAGCGACTAATTTAACGGTGGAATGTGAAAATAACAAACAGGCAAGAGCTATTAAGGACTGGCTATTAAATTTAGAGACGTTAACCACGTCTATACATCTGGATATTTCTTCTGACTCAAAACTGATAATTAAAGAACCTAAATCGATTGAATGTGTGAAACAATGGCAAGAAACAACGAAAATTATAAGTATCGCACTAGCAACAAAGGACTGGATTTTACTTTTTAAAACCATAGCTACACAAATGTATGGTAAAAAAAGTCTTCAAGCCAAAAAGGCTTGTCAGCTGTTAGAATATTATTATGACGACCTAAAGTCAAAAGGGAAAATTTCTGAAGCAGATAATTCGGAATTTACGAAAGTTTATATGGCAGAACAAGCTCTAATTTCTGAGAAAATGAAGGCTTCACAAATAAAAGTGCAACAAAATAAAAAGTGCGAATTAAAGCGCAAATCTTCCGAGAAACCATCTCCTCCGGGTCAAGCAAGTCTTACTTTTTTTGGTCACTCTCCTCTCACTCATTCACTTGTAAGCTCTTGTTCGCCACCTCAACAAGCAGTGAGTACACTCAAGAACATTGAAACTCTTCTGTATGCTGCTGGTGAAATGAATAACAACAACAACAATAACAACAACAATAATAATAATTATGTTCCTCCAGTCAGTGTTGAGAGTCTTAGACACACAGGTATTCCTGTGATTAATAGTCCAACACAGTCAATGCTTAGGAAGGACGAATTGGAGGGGGAAGATATTGAACAATTAAAAATAAAGAGGGCTAAAATGGCGCAAGATATACAAGCTAAATTAATAAATGCGACGAACTTTTATATTAAAGGAATAAGGAGCTTTGAGAAATTACTTAACAAGCCCCAAGATAACTCGATAACTCTAGCGGGTAGTATGTCACTTGATATATTAAGAGACAAACATCAAAGCTACAAAATGCTGCATGAGGAACTTCAGAAACTTGTTAAACAACAGGTATTGTCTGAGATTGACTCACTTTGGTTAGAGACACAGGATATTGCTAAAGAGCTGGGCTTGCCCATGGATGGAATCGCTACAAAACCCGTAGTTGATGAACAAAAAACTTTGCCTGAATTAAATGATGCTAAAAATGCGCTGCAACTTGAATTAAAAAACAAAAAAGGTCAACTAGTCCAAAGCATCATGTCTTTAGAAAACGAATTGGAGCAATTGAGAGAGGAAGCTAGTTCTAATAGTGAATCAGCGAATAACGATTCACCCAATCTCCGAAGATAAAATGTGCAAGAGTGTCACTTAAGTTCAGCGCATCTGTCTTAATTGATACGATAAAATCTATTTTAATTTCATAACAAAGCTCTACATATTGGAGCCTGGAGAATTGTGACCACGTACTCTACTATTTTCTTCTGAATCATCATCCAAATCAACGCTGGAAGTTACGTTGTTGTTATTTCCAGCTGTACTCGCTGAAACATCATTAAAAATACCTCCTTGGTATAAATGAGAATTGTTATTACTTAATAATCTGAAGAGTGACGGACTATCATTTTCTTCTGCGCCATTATTTTGATTATCCGGGGTTGTGTTATCGTTATTATTAATGAATTCATTATTGGCATTCTGAGTTCTGGAATCTGGATTATTAAGAATGGTATCTGAAGCAATTGGGTTTGTGTCACTGTTTACATTTAAATCAGAATGAGTTGTAGAGTTTTGATAATCTACAGTATTTAATTGGCTTGAAAGTGACTGTGTATTATTTCTTTCTGATTCATTAAATATATCATAGGTATAATTTGTATTGATATCGTTGGAAGGATTTGTACTAGGTTCTATCCTGTTGCCAGAGGCATCATAATAAAAGTGTTGGGTTGTGAGTTCATTATCATTACCACCAGTAGAAATAGAGAGTAGCCAGCCCAAAGCATGATAACTATAGCGTTGGATTCTTTGCCCAGAGCCAGGGACATTATCCGATCTATACGTTAAGTTACCATAAGCATCATACTCGCGTTGACTTTCTTGTTCACCCTCATTAATCTCCGTTCCCTCTGCTCTATTATCAGAAGTAGGGAGTAGACTGGAATCTGCGCTATAGTTTTGAGAGTTATTACTAGTGGCTGTATTATTATAATTTTCGTTATCAGGGTTATCCCGGGTAATAGCTGAGGTAGCAATAAAAGACGGTAATGGCACGCCTTGTCTTGTAGCCACTCTTTGTATTTCAAATCTATCTTTGGGTGAAAACTCGTGCGTTGTCACAGGATCAAGACATCTCGCGTTGTAGACTCCAGTCTTAGGGTTAAAAATTGGCTTAATTATTCGTAGATATTTTGCCAATGCATTAATATCGTAAAAATATCGAGTTGTAGCATATACTCTATCCTCTTCCTTTACTGGCATATGACTTATTGGATCAAGGAATTCAAAGCTCTCTATATCAAAATTATTTCTTGGTCTTAGCCGTGTGAGAAAAATTAATATATCATAGTAAAATTGCTCTGCGAAAAAATTTTCCCCCTCAGTGGTCTGGGGTTTTTCAAATAGAAAAATTAATTTCTGTTCTAGTTTTTCAACGGTAGTTTGAATCCTTTTTTCTATTTCAATTTTTTCTTCTTTATCTTTTGTTTTTTTCTTAACGTTAAGCCCATCTTCAATTGCCTCCAGTGCTTCTTTTAGCTCTTTAGCAATTTCAGGGTTAATAGTATTAACTTGGTTATTATTGTTATTATCAATAAACCCATTTAATTGATGAATTATTTTTTTAATTAGGACTTTAGATTTCATTCGGGTCTCTCCAGGGGCATATGCTGTTAATTGCTACTAACTAAACTGGATGTTTTAGGGGCACCTTAGGTGCAACCAAAAAAACTGAAAAGCTATGCTTTTTACACCATTACTATTATTTGGAAAACGCTTTCTGACTTAAAAGGACGCACAAATAAAAGTAGCACTATAAGGGAAAGGGCTCTGCCTCTCACCCAGTCTTAAATTGTAAAAAAAATCGTGAATATGCGGCTATATCTTACCTTCCAATGATTAAGGAAACCTTAAAAGTCACCTAAAATTCTTGAAAAAACTTTGTACTGAACAAAAATTTAAAAAGGCTTATTTCGAGAGTTAAATCACGCCGTCGTCCCGCGATCCACCATCCACGTGTCTCGCGATCCATCCTCCATATGTCTTCGCGATCCATCCTCAATGTGTCCCGCGGTCCGCCCACCCCACGTGTCCCGCGACCCACCCCCTTCACGTCGTCCCGCGATTTATTCGCGGGATCCAGCATCTGATTTGGAT
>JACCWJ010000043.1 GCA_013697705.1 Gammaproteobacteria bacterium
CAGCAGTGGCACAAGGGGTAAGGTTACCACCTCCATCGGGAAGAGGAGGGAGATCTCTGTTTCCTTGAGCAGCAGTTGGGCTGGTCAATTTCATGTGGCAAGAAGCCAAAGCCAAAAGGGCAGCGAGGAGGATTGCTCTGAACAACATGTTGAAAGGTTGGTTTGGTTGATGTTGATGAAGGAATAAGATGAAGATTGCTCTGCGTATTTGTGTTTGAAAGCCGCTTTTTGACAGCCCGTCAATGAAGTACGGAATTGCTCCACGTGCTAAATGGCGCTTAATTGATGGCATTCCTGGCAATTGATCAATCAAATTGCAGAGCAACGACAACGTTTCCCAGCGAACGAACGGTTCCTGGACGTTGTTGAACGAATAGCAAGGAAAAGAACACTCGCCAGGTTGACGAGGCGTATTCTTTGTAATTGACATCGGATTCGCGAAATAAAAGGGCTGGGGTTTGATGCTGAATATCTGCCCGGATCGGGGGGTTTCGCCCGCTTCGATCGGGGGGTTTTTTTCGGATAGCAACTCGAGTTCACTTTCACTATGGATCATGCAACAAAAGAAACTTTGATAGCAGCAAATAGAGCCCTTTTAGAGCAGCAGGCCATACGAAAAAGGGCCGCTGAACTTGATCTGGAAAGGAGAGAATCACCAAAAGCCTCAACTAATGAAATTATGTATGTATTGATCAAAAGTAATCATTACTGATCAGCCTTATAGTTTATCAGAGATGGTGGATCTTGCTATAGAGGAGGGATGGGAGTGTATTACCTCCGATTCTATCGAATTAAAGCATAACTACGATCCATATATTACTCAATCTCTTTTAAAGAGCAACCGAAACGAAAAACCAACTGCAACGTTCGAACTATTTATAAAAGGAGAATTTATAGAACACCTACTCACAGCAACCAACAGTAATATTGCCCTAACTCATTCCAACACCCGTGGCCCAAAATTGGAGATTATTGAGAAGGATATCTACGATTATATTATGATAATAATAGTAATATGTTATCATAAATATCCAACACTACAACACTACTGGAAGAATAATCAATCTATACCAATGTCCAAGAGCCGCTACGATACTGTAAACCAGTTTCTAGCATTTAACCCCAAAGTATTAGTAGAGATATTCAATAAACAAGCATCGGAATCTGTTACGATCGGCCAACATTCAGTAGTAGACGAGTCAATGCTACGATATGAAGGGGATACTGCTTACCAAATTGTTATGCCACGTAAGCCTACCGATACTGGCCTCCGTGTGTATGGGCATTGCTTTCCCCTCACTCGTACAAATCGGCCATTCTACTATTATCTACTTCTTGATATTCAGGTACCAAATCTCACCTCAACAGAGGTACTAGATAATTTGGTTCTACGATGGAAGGATCCTCTACAATTCACTCTCTCTGGGGATAGCTATTTTGGAGGAATCTACTGGTTATTAGCGAACCAAAACTATCCGACAACTCTTGCTATAAGAACAAATGATACCGCAATTTCTCATCTCCTACCTCTCTTGGGATATCAACTCAAATACCAAGAATATCGGATCTTCAAGAAGGGGGATGTTATAGTTACACTATGGCTCGATAACGCGCTTGTTATTACCGCATCTACTGCCTTTGTTTCAACAAAACAACACCTCCTTGAAGGACAATATCGGGGATATGTTACAAGTAATATCTTACCATCATTGTCAATCAATGGAATTCAAATCCTTGAGCAGCTCTCGTGTGCAGATTTACAGGCACTAGCCAAGAGATTAGGAAAGCCCTCAAGTAAGTACCATATCATTCATCTATAGAATCATTCATAGCATCACAATGAGCTGATATATTTTTATAGGTGGATCGCGGAAAGAAATCGCGTTCCGAATTGGTGGTCGAGTACCTCCTTCTGTATCATCCAATCCGAATAATACTCCACCCATCGCTAGTACTATGGCTGTTGATACTACTGATGCAAATAGCGACCCATCTACTGCTCCAGATCCACTGCAAATAGCAATCAAAAAATATTTGGGTATGAAAAAGAAAGAGATGCAAGCACTCTGTATCCAAAGGGATATGGGACAGAGTAAGTGTATAGGTACACTCAAGGGATACTATTAACCCTATTTATCTTCATATTAGGTGGGGTTAAGGCCAAATTGGCGAAGAGATTGGCCCGATTTGACAGCGGAGGTAATGAAAAGAAGAAAACACAACTCAAGATTCAATCGTTTATACAAGAGCCTGGAACAACAAGAGCTGATACAAAACCTACTATTACGAAGCACTATAGTGATACCTTCAACACTGTAGATAGATACAACCGACTCCGTTCAAGTATTGCCTATGAACCACGCGCGGTAGCAATTGAAAAGAAATTCTTCTCCTCAATGATCGAAATCATTTTACTCAACAGTTGGGCTCTTTTTAATGATGGAAAGTATGAGAAGAGTGGGAAGGATGATGAGACCTCACTATCTGATTATATAACTGCCTTGATAACTGATTATATAATGAAATAAATGCAAGTGTGGGCTTCAAAAAAACCCCCCGATCGAAGCGGGCGAAACCCCCCGATCCGGGCAGCTAAACATCACTGTTCTCCTCGGTTGGATGTTCACCTCATAGTAATCAGGCCACGATCTCATCTAGATAGCGAGGAACTACTCGTGTTCTATTGTGTTCCACAAAGGATTTCTCTTCAATGCAACCCAGATCGATCTCGAACGCTCAGAATAGACGATTAGTTTCTTCCTCGTATTACTACCAACTCCCACGATCATCCTACAAATACCACTGTACTTTTACGTCTACC
>JACCWJ010000044.1 GCA_013697705.1 Gammaproteobacteria bacterium
TGCTTCTCGGATTGATGTGAATTTGTTTCTGCCGCAATTATCATATTATCTCCTCATTAATTGTTGTGAGTGATAATATGCAGATTATTTTTAAAATTAAAAAGGTGTGGTTAAATTAGCGCTTACAATGAAGTAAAATTTTTATCCCATTTTAAATCTAGTAGTTAGTTGATTAACTATCGGTGCATGTATTAGAAAATGATAAGGCAGATAAAAAGAGACCCTGCTCAAATTCAGGGTCTCTTAGAAGGAAGTGAATTATAAAAACTAGCTGTAATTAGTAGTAGTAACCACCACCGTAGTAGTAGCTGCTACCATAACCACATCCGCCACAGCTATAACCACATGGTTTGTAGCAGGTGCGGTAGGTGCATGTATTACAGGTGTTACATCTATTATATGTTTTGCAACATCCATAGTTTCGGTAATGAGTTCTGTATTTAGCGACATGGCATGTGCTGCATCCGTAGCCTGCTTGAGCTGGTGCTGAGAAGCCAATTGCTGCTCCTGCGAACGCTAAGCCCACAGCCATTGTTAGAACTTTTTTTGTGGTGAATATTTTTGACTTTTGCATTTTTATTTTCTCCTTTGTTGCTAATCATCGAGGACAATTCAACAAAAAAACGTAAGGTATATTTAAAAATTAAATCCTTACATATGTATATTTAGTATACCTGAGCTTCCTTTTCCATGTGTATTAATGTAAATAGAGTTATGTTTCTGATTGCATGATGATTAATAAATAAGAAGCGTCGCCGAATAATGTTGCATAAGTTAGTCTTTATGTAATAAATAAATTGTAGGTTGATCCGTCACTCCAGAAATTTGCATGTTGTCACTTAGTTGTGGATCACTAATGAATTTCTTAGCACTGTCAGCATTTTTCCATTCGCATAACAATGTCACTTGATGTGGATTATCTTCATCTCTAAACACCTGGCAGCTTTTTTCTCCATTTGATTCTCGCCATCCACGAATACACTCTCCATCGTATTCTGCGCGCCAGTAGCTGTAATCTTTTACTGTATATCTTATGAATAAGTAGCATCGCATCGTAGCAGCTCCATTAGGTACGTTTATGTCTAATATAAGCATACTATAATTTGTATAGAGGTGCTGAGATGAAAAAAACTATAATATTTTTATCCCTTCTTTTTATGATTTCTATAAGCAGTGCCGAGTATAGAATAATGGGCTACTATCGTGATACTGCGTATGGTGATTATGTGATTGTCTATGGCTATTATCAATCAGATGGCCGACTTGTTCTGTCCCATTGCAGAACTGATGTAATAGCCAAAGATATTTATTCGAACCAAGCTTATTTGGATATAAATAACTGCTCAATACAGCAGCGGGTAACACCTGTAATGACTTCGCCTAATAGTTTATAAGTAGTGGGTAAAGAGATGGATCATGATAAGAAAAAATGTCAGGTGGTGATAGTAGGGGGTGGTGCCGCAGGCTTAGAGCTCGCCATCCGTTTAGTCAAAAATTTCCACCGCGAAAAAAATATTCAAGTAACTCTAGTGGATGAATCGCTACGTTATATTTGGAAGCCTTTATATAACGAAGTTGCTGCAGGCACTGTAGACATTGCTCAGGATGAGATCAACTATATCACTTATGCACACCGAAAAGGTTTGAACTTTGTGCTGGGAAGTTTTTGTGGTTTGGATAAACAATTGAAGCAAATTACAATTAGTCCTGTCCTTGACGACGAAAAAAAAGTCATCATTCCGCAGCGACAAATTCCTTATGATTATTTGGTGATTGCTGTGGGTAGTGTAAGTAATTCCTTTGGCATTCCCGGCGTAAAAGAAAACTGCTATTTCTTAGACAAGTTAGTGCAAGCAGAACGATTTCAAAGAAATTTTCTCTATGAAATTTTGGCATTCATCCAAACCCATGAATTTGACCAAAAAGAGCTTAACGTTGTCATCGTCGGAGGCGGAGCTACCGGAGTAGAGCTTGCCGCTGAATTAAAATATGCGCTTTCCAAAGCAATTCATTACGGTTCAAAACCTTCTGGGTTAGTAGAAAATTTAAAGATATCGATAGTTGAAGGAGCCAAAAGAATACTCCCTAACTTATCAGAAGAAATCTCTGTAAAAGTGACTAAAGAATTACGAGAAATGGGGATTGTGGTTATCCCTAATCAACGGGTCACCAAAGCGCTTGCGACTGGTTTAGAGACGGCGAGTGAATTATTCTTAACGGCAGATGTAATGGTCTGGTCAGCGGGTATAAAAGCGCCTGACTTTCTTGCAGAATTAAATCTTGAAGTAAACTCGTTGAATCAACTCATAGTGAAACAAAATCTGCTCACCAGTAATGATTACATTTTTGCCCTAGGAGACTGTGCTGCCTGCATGAATTTAAAAGATAATACCTTGGTGCCTCCCCGTGCTCAGGCTGCGCGACAACAAGCAGCCTATTTAGCGAAGTCATTTAAAATGATGTTTAAAGGTCAACCTGTTCCTGATTTTGTCTATAAAGATTATGGTTCCTTAGTCTCATTGAGCCGAAAAAATGTTGTGGGAAATTTGATGGGCAAAGTGGGTAACTTTTTTATCGAAGGTAAGTTGGCCAGGCTTTCGTATCTTTTCCTGCACAAAGAGCATCAAGCGACGCTCTTTGGCATTTGGAAAACATTTTTACTAACAGTGAGCAATGTTTTTACGCGTAAAATTAAATCTGGAATTAAGCTCCATTAGTATGTGTTGATGCTTGATTTTCCCCTTCTTCAGTTTTCAAGTTTTTATAAAACTCCTGGCGTTTCAGGTCTTGTAAAATTGAAAAGGTAGAAGTCTCTTTATCTGTTTTTGCCCACTGAAAGCGGAATTTAAAAAATAAAAATCGATGAGTTTTGATACGAGGCTTGACCAATGCTTTATAAAGTTCGTTTTCCGGATTATTTAGGATATTTAAACCATAGCATGTATTCGAGTCACTCATAGTTTTTAAAAAGCAGTTTATTTTGTCTGCCTTTGTTTGTGCGTCTTTGTCCCCATTTATCGCATCCAATTCTAATTCTCTCTTCTGTTTCAATAACCGACGCATGGGTGAAGAGTTGCTTAGGGCCAATAAGCCCACATGTTTTTGGTGATTATCTAAAAAGGTTACTGGATCAGTTAAGAGTGTCCAAGAGGTGTATGTTTTTTCTTCATTTTTTTTTGGATAAACCTGAAAAGTCACCTCGGCTGTGTGGAGCTCAGGTCTTTTCCCATGATTTATATATTTAACTGCAACGAAGTTTACCGGCTTATCCACATGACCATTTTTAATATATGCCCTTCTGAAAGTGCCACTCTTAATACTTCCCGATTTTTCAGTGATGGTGTCTTTATAGGTAACCCCTACAGCATAAATATTTTCTTCATCAGCGATATTGTTTTCTTCCCATAACCTAGCCAACCCAATGGAAAAATCGCCGCCATTACGAGGTTTAGATTCTTTTTTTATACTTTTTCTACTTTCGGACTGAAGCTTCATTTTTACACCTAATTATACTTGTTGAATTTCTGCTAATAACCATGAACCATTATCACTTTTTTTGAAAGTCCAGATTTCTGTCGCTACGGTGGGTTCTGTTCGATCGCCATCAAGTAGGGTATCTGGTGACTGGCTGTCGACAGCATAGTCAACGGCGCTCCATGTCATTGCCACGCGAGCCATAGAATCGGCCCCTTCTTGCCAGGAATCGAGTACTTCTTGTTTTAACAACTTAACCTGAGAAATGTAGTTCTTAATATTGCGTTCTTGATTTTCTCTGATAATTTCTGAAAAGTTTTGCAGCATTTCAGGCGTTGTTAAACGCTGTAGTTCAGAAATGTCATATTGTGACCAAGCGTTTTGGATGCGCTGTAACAATGTTTCAAACGATTGTTGATCTTGCTCGGTCAGACTGCCGGCTAATGGCGTTGAGCCTTTAGATAAGTTGAGGAAATCTTTTATATCCATCTTGCGAGGCGAGGATCCCTCTTGATCAGGATTCGTTCTAAAATTACTGTCTTGATTTTTTCTACGACGATTTCTAAATAATCGCCACACTAAGTACGCTCCAAGTAAAATTAACACTGTTCGTAAGAAGCCTCCTTGAGCTGGGGCTTGTTGTTCTTGAGAGGTTGGCGTAGTGGCTTCTGTTTTTTGAGGCGTATTGGGTTGGAAGATTTTATTGTATAACCACACGCCTAAAACGCCGGAGGCCAGTCCTGATAAGAAAGAACCGGAGGATGACCGAGCAGCGGCAGCGGGGTAAGCCGTTGCGGGACGAGGAGTGTATGGGGATGATCGATAGTCAGAGCGAGGACGATAATTATAGCCGCCACCTCCTTGGTAGGATCGACTGCTACGATACCCGCCACCGCCTCCAGGACGTGACCCAGCGCGTGCTTCAGCAAGTAGGGGAAGTAGCAAACTCATTATGAGTACCAGAGAGACTATTTTTTTAACCATTTCCATATGTCCATGCCTTTTTTTAAGATTGTGAAATTATAGAGAATAAATACTTTAATTTCACTACCGTAAGCGTTAAATAATCATTGCTCCAGATTATGCGGTAAAGGTCTCCTAAATAGATGCCGTCACCTTCTGGCAAAGATGTTTTTCTGTATTGGGGTGGTATGAAAGTTAGGGGTTTATTTGTAGTGGTTCCTTGATTTCGCTTCGCTGCATCAAGGCTACAAAGTAGCCTTGATGTACGAAGAAGCAGCTCAGCTATAAATCAACAAAGACTTAGCTAATCGATAAGGTATTATCTGCTTCAATAGGTTCTTCGCTGATTTTATTATTAGCTTTATTAGGGGCTAAGAAGCCATATCTGGAGTTAGCCACTGAATCAACAACAGGGCGAGCCTGCGACCACGCTTGTTGGACGACTTGTGACCTTAGGCTTTCCAGCTGAGTGATAAAAGGCTTTACTAAGTTTGCGGTCTTAAGATCGTTTTTGCTGAATTCTTCTAATCCTCTAAGTAGACACGTTATTTCATCATCCTTAGAGATATAAGGCTTTACTAATGTTGCGATCCTTTCCTTCTCTTGGTTGTATGCGTTAGATTTGCTTTCATCACGTTGGGTGTATGTATTTAAAGCGTAAAGCAAGCGACCTGCTTCCTTAGTACTGAAAATAATTTGATTCTTATTCAGTAAGGGAGCGTGAGCCGCAAGAAATTTCTTGGTTTTTTCAATGTATATTAGTGCGATTTGTTGACGATTAGCAGGACTCGGTTGACCAAAAGATTTTGAAGGTGTATAGAGGCAACCCAAATTCACCGGTTGTGCTGGGATAAGATTGTTCCCTACAGGCTCAAGTTTAAAGCGCAATTCGGAAAGGACATCTTCGTGAGTAAGCGGGAGATTTTCTATGGATTTTTTTAATCCTACATCAATTGAGTCAACCCAAAATTCCGTTTTTATTCTGTGCTGAAAAAAGTCAAATGCGTCAACGAGATGACCGGTGGAAGTACGATTAGCGATTTCGTCACGTTTTAATACGGTCTCTTTGTTCCTGATTTTGCTAACATTTGGATTTTCCAAAGTAAATACAAAGGCTCTTTGAATGTGGCCTAGATGAGGTATGCAGGGCTTGTTTGTATCTAAAGAATGCGGTGTTAACTCATGAGATTTTTTGCCTGAAGACATGGGGGGCACTAAAATTGCTCCTAAGGAGGTGTTAGCGTCATTAGCCTCATCTGAAATGGCCGCCCACGTTTTGGTCAAGTTGAAAATCATGTGAGTTGATAATGCAGAATTGATAGCATTAAATCCAGTGTAATCCTTTAGCTCATGAAACAGGTAAAAGCTGGTCCAAATCCACCGCTCTAAAATGAGAGCCCGTTTCTCAGCGCTCTGTTCTCTAACATATTCACACTGAGTGTCTAGGGGGGGATTTTTAGTATCTAAAATGTCTTCTGTCACAAACTGCGAGACTTTGTTAATGTGCCCTGTGTATTCTGCTAACCCCGGTTGGTTTGGATAATTCCAGGGTGTGAGAAGTTCTTCTCTAGTCACTTTTAAAAATTTTTCTGCATCCATACTAGCAATCGTTTTGGCATTTAAAACAATAATTTTTTTGCTTAATTCTTTAACTTTCAATGCGAAAGACGCATTCTTCTCAATTTCAGCCTTTACTTTTGGGTTAATTAAAAAGTTGTCAAACCTGGCTATATCAAAACCCGATGTGCCGAATTTTGCCGCTATTTTTTTAAATTCCTGGCGAACATTGATAGTATATTGTTCCGCTTTGATGCTTCGCTCAACAATTAAGTCATCGCCTCTTTTTTCCAGCTGTTGGAGGGTTTGAGTCAGTTTCCTATCAAGCTCTTCTTTTCTCGCGGTAATTTTGGGGAATAATAATTCGGCCGCTGGCTTTTCATCTATAAACTTAGCCAGATCTTTCAAGCTTTTAATAAATAGGTCATCAAAAAAAGTATTAGGACGTGTTGCCTCTAATACTGATAGGGTCTCTTGTAATTCGGTCTCAATAGCATACAGTTTCTCGAGTTCCATTGTTGCGCGTAGCTCCATTTTTGCCAGCTCTGAGACAGTGGAGGCATTTCGCAGCTCTTTTTCCACAACAGTATGCAATTTAGAATAAATGTGTTGGTAATTTCGCTTTAAATTTGCAATTTTCATTCGGTTCGGAATTCTATTTGGCATTTTGGCGCCTCGTTTGCATGGTGTTAATAAAGGTTTTCTAGTTAGAATCTATAATAAAGCTTATTGGTAATTCCCGCAATCAAATATTGCTAAAAATACATGAAAAAGCAGATAAAATATCAAGTGTTAATGTTATCTTAATAAATGGAAAGTCAGAAGGGGAACGGTATTTGCGTAAAAAGGGGTTTTTGAGGATTTATTAAAATAGAATAATTAAGAAAGAATTAAAGGGCGTGGATTACTCAGTAAGTTTGTTTTTTTGCGAGGGAGATAATTGCGAGATTTCTCGGCTTAGCGAGAAGCTGAGGAAGGTTCTAATTACCACAATGGTTGCTAGTATTCCTAAGGAGTAATAATCGGGCGTAGTCGTGGTCTCAATGACATCAGCGGCAATAATAAACTCTAAGCCTAAAACTATCGTTTGGCCCAGATCCCTTCTTATAAAGTTAACGCCTACGGGAGATTCTGGCTGAATTTTTCGAGGATAAAAACGCAGTACTAAAAAGCGATATAAGCTGATTATGACACCTACTAAGATAATAAACGTGCCCATGGCGGAAATAACGGCCTTAATAGAGAAAAGCACCATGTCTAAGGCAGAGGGTGAGACATGGGGGGTGTGACGGAGCAAGTTATAAGCCGATTCGATCCAGGTCATTATTGCTTCGCTTAATTAGTATATAGAGTAGGTTTAGCTGCGGGGGCAGATCTTTGCAAGGCATCTGCTAAGATTTAGGTTATCATTAAGCTGTTCGGACATTATTACAAAAATTATTATAGAGGATATCTTATGAATATAACGCAGGTGTTATCTAAGTTTGGTTTGTCAGATCTATCAAAAATAGTTTTTGGAGAAGCAGTTACCCATAACGATTTAACGGTCGTCCCGGTTGCCAAGATAAAATATGGCTTTGGGTGTGGCACAGGCAGGGCAATGAATGAAACTGGCCAAGGTGCAGGCGGCGGTGGCGGCGGTGTGGTTTCCCCCATAGGCTTCATTGAGATGAATAATGGTCAAACAAAATTTAAAACCATCAGACCTCCTATGTCTCTTTTATCTATAGCGACAACCATTGCGCTGAGCAGCTTGGTGCTTGCGCGGATATCGAGAAAATTTATTAAGAAATAGCAGCAGTATCCACAGTTCTCAGCCGTCGGCCCGCGACTTGATCGCAGGCCGATTTCTTTCACAAAATTTGTCGTATGTGCAGCGCTTATCTCTTTAAACCAATGAAAATGCTAATTATTGACTATTTAATTGACAGAAACTTGAGCGCAGAGTAAAAATCCTCCTTAGATTTATCAAATATATGTAGGAAAAGACGATGGATAATAAAAAAGAAAATGAACATCCTATAGAAGAGTATAAGCTACAGGGTAAGGTGGACCCAAGACTATTCAAAACAATCGAATTTTTCAGTAATCCTCCTAATAAAAAAACAATGAGCCCAACCCGGAGTCGTCGCATAATTAACATTGATGGCAATCCTTCTATGGGAACGGGGAATTCCTCCTTCTCGCCGCCGCCATCGGAGCCCCCCTCAACACCAAAAGGTATGAAGGCGCGTCCTAATTCTCCAAATCTAATGCATAACGATATTAAAAAAGAAGAGAAGCCCAGCAAACGTTTAAGTGTGCACCAGCAGGATCTCATAAGCAGCACACGGTTAAACAATGTTCAAAAAGAGGCTATTTCAGCTACTTTAAATAAAAAACCTACGAGATCCGATTCTTTGCGAAATGTAAAACAAGAAACTCCAGCACCCTCATCTCCCGCTAGAAGTAGATTTAAGGGTATGTCATTTACGAGTAGACCTAAGGGTGGAAAAGTTCATGATAGTGCAGAAGATAATCAAAATAATAACACCCTGACCGTGGGTGCTAGAGCGAGAACGTACACTACTCCCAATCCCCCTAGGCCTCTGACGCCTATCATGCCCTCTTCAATGGGAGCATTACAGAAGAAAGAAGAAGAGGTAGTGAAGCAGGAAAAAGCACTGGAGGAAAAGAAACTTCAGCAAGAAAGTGAATTACAAGAAAAAGAGAAAGCACTCGAAGCAAAAAGAATAGAGCAGGAAGCAAAGCTAAAGATCAAAGAATTAGCTTTAAAGAATAAATTTAAAGAACTCATTGTAGTTACCAAACAAAACCAAGAAGCTGCCCAAATATTAAAAAAAGAAAAAAGTGAGGTCGCTCAGAGTAAAAATGATCTTTATATTCAGGCTTTTTTGAAAGCTTACTGTTTAGATAACTCTACTGCTGCTATCGATACTTGCTTAGCAGCCAACTACGATATTGATACCATCATTAAAGATGGTAAGACTTTATTACATTTGGCGATGGAAGAGAGAAATACTCCAGTCGCTAAATATTTACTTACTAATGACAAACAAAAACCGACTCGTAATATTCAAGATAAGTGGGGTTTTACGCCATTACACTATGCTGCAATAAACCACGATTTACCAATGGTTCAGCTATTGTTATGGAAGGAAGAGCTGATTAGTTATCGCGATGATTATGATGAAATTCGGCAACGGATTGATAGAACCTATCTTAGTAATGCACTCATAAAAGATAAGAATGGGCAAACTCCGCGCGCACTTTTGGATTCCAAAAATGAGGATTTCGGTGCTCTAGAAAATGAATTATTGCTCGGGGAAAGTAGAGCCAAAGAAATTTATGCGAAGGTTGTGCAAACAAAAGAAGAAGAACTAAAACGTTTAATGGATAGAAAAGATAGCTTCATGCCAGCTGGTTTTGGAAATCCGAAGACTCTCCTTGAAAAACAGCAGGAGATGGGATTGTTTATTAACACACAACTGGATGGTATGCGTGAGCGAATAGAGGCCACTATTATTTTAGAGGAAGAAAAAGATATTGTATTAAGAGAATTAGATGAATTTCAACAGAGTGTCCAGCAGGATATAAGCATCTTACGAGAAATTCCTAAAAAAAATAATCCAGAAATATCTTCTTCGCCTTCTACCAGTCCTACCCCAAAAAGGCCGCCTTTAAAATTTAGTCTTTCGGCTGGTAATATACAAAATATTAAGCATAAAGCAGAAGATGTAGCTAGAAATATCTCACCTGGGAAAAAATCGTAATTAAGTTATCCCCCGATTGATCAGGGGAATTAAATCTAGTGTTAGGATATATACCATGGCCTTTCATTGCCCTCGTAAAAATTAATTACCATAAGGGTCCTCTTATGCAGATCGACAACTTATTCTTTAAAAAGATAATAGTGCTATTTTGGACCCTTTGGTGGCTGATTGCCTTATGGACCGATATTGTAGGTGCCCTGGCGCATTTTAATTTGCTTCATGCTAGCTGGGCCCCGGATACGAATTTCCCTTTTTTAATTGCAACATTGAGTATGTATAAAGTACAACCTTGGGTTCCGAACTTTGCATTTATCGGAATATTAATCTGGTCAGCCCTATCCACCATCGCTTTTGTATGGGCAAGTATGGGACTCTGCCGCCGACAAGAGATATGGATGGCACGGGTAAGAACAGCATTTATTATTTCCTTGTCATACTGGCTGGCATTTTTTTTAGCAGATCAACTCGTCATGAAATTTGATTTAGAACAGAATCATATGGTGCAAGGAGGATTTGAATTATTGACGTTTCTTTCGCTGTATTTACTACCTAATAAGAATGAAGTAATTATGGACTAGTGTGCATGGGGTCGCTTTTTCGTGTGTAAATAACTTAAATTTGAATGCTAGGAGGTACCGGAGCCTCGTCTGGATCTAAATTTTCACCTAGTTTAACCTCACTCGCGGCCGCCATCTGGTCTTTCGGCGCTTCTCGAAGAAATTTTAGTAGCAGCGGAGAATATTTATTAGGTGCAGGGGGACGTTGTGGATTATATAGTCGAGATAAGTGGGATAGTAATTTAGCAGCGAATTCAAGCGGTAGTTTAGCAGCTAGCTGGAGCAGTTGTTCAGCAGCTAATAGGAGTGATGGTTTAGCTGGAAGCGGAGCCACTGGGGGTGGAAATTTGTCGGCTAATTGCTGATCTCTATTCGATACTATAGAAGATTCTGGTTTACTCACTACATAAGGTTGCATGGATAATGCAGCTTCTTTATATTCTTGTGCCGCTTTATAGAAAGGAGAAGTGGGAGGAAGCATATCAACAGCGATTAGGGTATTGTTAATGGATTCCGCACTTTTCCCCCCCTGCATCTCTGCTTTTTTCAATAGGTTTTCTAGTCTGGCCTGTACTTTGGGAGTAATGTGATCTTTGGTCAGTTCTGAAAGTTCCTCGTATTCGAGTAGGCAATCATTATTGGCGCTAATGTAGGCATTCATCAGTTCATATTGAGCTGATAAGTAATCAAGTGGCGAGTCATTAGTTACTTTAGAGTAGTAATGAATAGCTAACTTTTTTTGCGGTTCTTGATTAAATAGACCCCTGTTATAAACATGTCCTAGAAATAGATGATTATCTTTTGGAACCTGCTCCATGAATTCATTAACCATTCTTACTTTTGTTTCATCAGAGATTAAAGAATTAAGATGATCTCGAATACTAAACTTGGGTTTTGC
This sequence comes from Gammaproteobacteria bacterium, assembly GCA_013697705.1. Taxonomy (NCBI): domain Bacteria; kingdom Pseudomonadati; phylum Pseudomonadota; class Gammaproteobacteria; species Gammaproteobacteria bacterium. Next base: position 11,223 of record JACCWJ010000044.1, read on the forward strand.
CATTAAATAAGTAAATGTTGCTTCGTGTTTAGCGAGAATAGAAATTGGCAATGATTGCATTAGCGCGACCAATGCGGCGGGACTTTGTTTAACCGTTTTATAGATCAACGCTACAATACGTCGATTAGATAGTAAAACGTTTGCTGTTTCAGGATTGTTTTCTAGTATAGTTATTGCTTCTTGACCATTCTTGATTAGTTTGAGAATAGATTTTTCTTGTAGAAGAGAACATGAGTGAGGATGTCGTTTCATCAGAGCCGTTAACCAAACGATGGAATTACTCGCTGAGGCAATTTCAGTAATACAGCTTTTTTTCTCCTTTTGCATCCCTTTGGCGCTAAAGTCCGTTGTGGGAAGTTTTGCACGTACTTTTGGTAGCTTGCCTAAAAAAGCGAACATATGGTCATTGCTATATAGAGCAAAAAACTGTAAAGGAGATAAACTATTCTTAGGATTCTTGGCAGTTATATGCGATAGATTGTCATCTAATTTTTTATCGATAGTAAATTTTATAAGGAGCTTAAAAACTTCGGTGCTATTTGACCAGGCGGCGATCTCATACGCATTTTTATTGGTTTCAGTCAAAGGCAGCAGTAACCACTCAGGATTGGTGTTTAGTAATTTTTGTACAAATTCGATATCATCATGTATGAGAGCATGGACGAACTTTGCTTTGGTAGCTCTCATTGGATTTACATAGTTTTCAACACCTCGGTTTATTACTTCATCTGGGCGCTCATTCACATCATTTGTGCCTAATAAGTTAGCCCCATTATTTATAAGTAAAAGCGCTAACGCTTCATGCTGACAGTATAAAGCGAGATGCAATGGAGAGTACCGCTTACTACGACCATCTAGTAGCTGAGTTTCGTGACTTACGTTAACATCAGCGCCCTGGTCAATTAGAAATTGGGCCGAATTCACCCGGTTGTGCATAATTGCATGGGATAAGAGAGAGAATGGTTGCTCAGAAAAGCCACTATTAATAATCTTGGATCTTGCATCGCCTGTGCATCTACGGATTTGATCAATAAAATAAGATACTATGGCAACTTGGTCAGATTGTACTGCATAGGCTAATGGCGACGTACCTTCTCTAATAGGGACCCACAACCAATTTTCATTCTGTTTTATAAACTTCTTTATTGTTTCGAGATCACCCTCGTTAATTGCTGTTGCATATTGTTTTATTTTATTTGCAAGTATATTTTGTTCATCAGGAACCACAATAATTTCATAAGGCGCAAGAGTGGCCCCATTGATTTTTGACAAGGAGGCGCCCTTCTCAATAAGATGATTCATTAATGCTTCATTTTTGTTTAAAATTACAAAATGTAAGGGAGTGAATTTATGCGCCCCTTCTTTATATTGAACGCTAGAAACTTTATTGACATCCGCTCCTCTTCTAATGAGATACTCCGCAATGTTGCTACAATCGTTATGAACTGCCCAATGTAAAAGATCAAGATCGGAATTAATAATAGATCGTGCGGTTTTGCCTGTTTTCTTTGCCACTTCTGTCAATAAATACTCTAATACTTCTACGTTATCTGTTTCTACAGCAAGCTCTAGTGGTTTCCTACCTTCAATAGAAAGCAATAGCCAGTCGCTATTCTGATCGATATATTTTTTGATTAATCCGAGGTCGCCAGATTGAATAGCCTCAGCGAAGGTTTTCTTTTTTTCATTTAAATAATTAATAAAGGGAGGCTTTGTTTTACGGGTAATCTTATCGGGAGCATGGGCGGTCTCTCCTTGGAGTAAGGGAGCTCCGTGGTCGAGCAAGAATTCAGCCAGTTGCCGATTTTCGGTATATAGAGCTATGTGTAAGGGCGTCCACTTGAAATTATCTGTTGGTGTAATCTGGGTGGGAGCTGACGTGTGTAGATCTAAATTTTTAATATTCTCTGTTAAGTAAAACAGAATATCGTTAGCACCAAATAGTGCACATTCATGAACGAGGTTTGCTTTTTCAAAGAGAGAACTGAACTGGGGAAGGGTGTCTTTCCAGTTGCTAAAATAATAATCAAATTCCTCTAAGTTCCTATGTCTGATACAAGTTTTTAAGACAACTAATAGCCATTTACTATCAGCCTTTAGGTATTCTTTAACCATTGTTTCGTTACGATTTTCTAAGGCTGTGATTAATTGTTCTTCGGGGTTTTTAGTGTTTTCCTGTGGAAAAGATTTTTTTGAGTGATTATGCTTTATATATGAACGAAAAAATTTTGCTACAGCTTCTTTTGAGGCATTTCTACCTTGTAACTTCCAATAATAAAATTTTGAACTCAGGTTAGAGACTGCATTACTAATGACTGTGCTATGTGTTTGGTGAGTGAGCGTGGCAATTTCATTTAAAATAAAGCTAAATATATGACTTTTGTCATGAACCGCAGCGAGATGTAGGAGGGTAAAATCGTCAATAATAGGTTCGAGTAATAAATCTGGATTGGATTTTAATAAAGTTTGAAATTTTGCTAAATCGCCTTTTTCAATAGCAGTTGTAAGTTCTTTCTTTAGCATAATTAATTATCCGAAGTAGAATAGTATTGCTCTCTATTTTACGATTATTTTATTAAATAAATCTTAAGACTTAGTAGATATTAGGGTTTTTTCAGGGTAACGGCATCAAAAACCCCCTTGCCTCAACATTGGAGGCTTGAATTTCCCTGGATTTCGCTACGCTACATCCAGGCTACGACACCCTCAAAGTAGCCTGGATGTAGCGTAGCGAAATCCAGGGCATATTCAGTTTGATGCGTTTGCCATGGGTTTCCCCCCTTTGTACTGGACAAAAATGGGTTCTACTTGCCGTCGTACTTGACCCACCCTCCCACGTTGTCCTGCCCTCTACCCTTTCATCGTCGTCCCGCAATTTGATTGGCGTTGTCGCCTCCTAGCTGTGTACAACTTGTATCGATCTCTGAAATTGCGTTTAAATCATGTCTTTTGTAGGTATACTGCTTGTTCGATTTTGACCAGGGATAGTTGAATGCAAGCCATTTCACAACGAATGTTTTTTTATAGCAGCTTATTGCTAGCAATTTATGGCACATTTTGGCTTATAGGCGGACTATTTTACGCTTACGTCGGCAGTAACGTCGTGTTTCCCTTGCAAACTTTCTTGAGCTCGTCAACTACTACCATCCAAGCGTTTTTCACTCTCTCTAAGCCTTTTGCAAATATATATGTGCTTATTTTCTCATTATTTGCCCTTGCTGATCTCTCCCTGGTTCTCATTGGAGGGGTTTTTTATTATCTATTCAGAGACAGTTACAAAGGGGTTATCATCCTACTATGTCTTTTAATTGGTGGCGGGTTTGGCACTATTGTTGATATTTTCTTGCTGTCTTATTGGCATGTTATCTGGGCTGTATTACCCAATGGGAGTGTCAATACGTTGCTTCCATTCTGGAATTCACTTGGAGTGATCGAATACTTCACGATTTGGTTGTCCGCAGCAGGGTTCTTAATGGGTACATTAGGATACTATTCGATTTATTCTGTGGCTCAAGAGAAACAGGTTTTTTCAAAATCATGGCGATATCTAACGCTTTTTTCAACATTTCTGTCGGGATTATCCGTTATCGCCATTATTCTCAGTTTATTTGGTGCGAGTGATTTATTTATCGGTATATTGTTTTTTATAGCAACAGTAATTATTAGTCCTTTATGGTCGTATTGGACAATTTTTGAATTAAAAAAATTATAAACTCGAGTTAACTATTCAGCACTAATTTTTGAATTTTGCACGAACGTTCAGTTTTCCTTTAAATTCAGCCGAAAATGGACGTTCGCTTCTAGTGGCTGAATAGTTACAACTCGAGTTACTTCCAGGAGGAGAATACATGAAATTAGGGAAATTTTTTATAGCGGGTTTGATCTTAACCAACAGTGCTTATGCCTTAGGCAGCGATTGCTGCTTCGTACCTTACTGCAATAAATGGTCATTCGATATAGGTTGGCTGTCCTTAAGACCCACTGATGATTTCTTGACCCATATCAATTATTTAACTACCCAAGCGGTGGGTGGCACTACTTTTTGGGCAATAGATAATGCAAATACGGATTACCTTCCTGGGTTTCGTATAGCATTACATTACGATTATTGTCCTCTTCAGAGCCTAAACTTAGCATATGGTCATGTAAGTGGGATCACGAATACCCGTGTAGATGTGCCAAGCGGAAGCAAGGCGCTTTCCGCACCAATAAGTTTTTTCCTGAGCTCGGATGCGGCGCGGGCCTTTATCGGTAATGTGACAACAGTGGCTCTTTCTCAAAAAACCCATTTTGATAACGTTGATCTTGTATACAACAAAAGTTATCCCGTTAATTGCTTTGTGAATCTTGATCTTCTGGTAGGAATTCAAGCGCTGGGTGTTTCTGAACGTATGAATGTAGAGCATATATTAACCAATGCTACTGGGGAATTTGGCGCTGATAATGTGCATTATAATAATAATTCTGTAGGGGTAGGTCCTGAAATTGGTGCTGGAGTTAGTTTAAAGCTGTTGGAAAAATTAAGCCTCTTTTCATCTGCTGAGGCGATCGTATTGGGAGGTTATTCTAGTAGTAAATTTCATGAGCATTTCGCTGCAGTAGGAGCCACCCCAAACGATCTCAATTTACATTTTGATGACAGCACGCGTGTAGTACCCGGTGTCAGTGGTCAAATTGGGCTGCGTTACAGCAATGATTTCCGACATTTTGGTTTCAAAATCAGTGCGGGTTATCAACTTGCCAAATACTTTAACTTTATTGATAACAATGCCTTTATTGATACTGACCTAGGTAGCATTACCACCGGTGTTGCCATCACCACCCCTCATGAAAAACGTGAACTTTCTGATTTTTCTGTTGGAGGATTTTTTGCATCAGTGGGTGTCCATTTATAATATTGTAGGTCTCCTCATTATCGGGTCTCGTGCGATCACCTTCAAGGTGGTCCACGCCATACCTTGCCCCGAGATTCGCGAGACATACCCCCGTAACTTAAAGGTTAATCTATCGACGGGGTTTTGGTTTGGGACAACTACCGGCATTGTGATCATTTTCCCCACAATACTCACACATATCAGTAGGAGGCTTTAATAAGGCTGGCTGAGGTCCTTTTTTAGGATTGTTGCTCGAATCATTCTGATGTGGAGGAGAAAAAAATCCTGCCTTTTTCGGTTGTTGGAGGAATGTATTAAAAGGATTCAGCGTACTCATCTTATTTAATGTTTCACGCATCGCCTGGGTTTTAGCAGCCATCCATTTCCAAAAATTATCAGAAAGAGGTTGTGGCTTTAATGATTCATTCATGGAGCACCTGAATTAATTAGAATAATAAGACCATTTTAATATATTTATATTAATTTTCAATAAATACATGCTCTTGATAAAAGAATAAGCGAAACCATTCAAAAGCTTTTATATTAACTGGTCTCAGTCTACACTAAACGACCTGACCCGCAGCCCACCCTGAAGACCAGGCCCATTGAAAATTATAACCCCCTAACCAACCTGTGATATCAAGTACTTCGCCGATAAAAAATAATCCTTTGACATCATTTGCTTCCATCGTTTTAGAAGAAACTGCTGCGCAATCAACTCCTCCTAAGGTCACTTCAGCTGTTCGATAGCCTTCAGTCCCATTCGGTTTAAGCTTCCAGTCATTAATTTGTGCGGCCACCTGAATTAAGCTTTCGTGAGAGAGGGTGGCTAATTTCATCTCTGTAAGATGAGCATCCAGACAGATTTCGATGAAACGCCGGGGTAGATATTCTGCAAGAATCGTTTTTAATTGTTTGTGGGGATTTTGCACTTTGGCAGATTTGAGCAGGGAGAGGGCATCTATATCTGGAAGCAGGTTGATTGATATTTCCTCACCCGCCTGCCAATAAGAAGAGATTTGTAATATGGCAGGGCCGCTTAACCCTCGATGAGTGAATAAAATATTTTCTCGAAAATGCTGCTGTGAATTTTGAACCACACTATTGACGGCCACACCGGATAAAAGTGCAAGTTTATCGCGCTCTTGAGGTTGTAAAGTTAATGGAACCAATCCTGCCCGCGTGGGCCAAACTTTAATATTAAATTGCTCGGCTACCTTGTAGCCAAACGGGCTTGCGCCCAAGGTAGGGATTGAAAGACCTCCTGTCGCAATTACTAAATGTTGACAGTGAAAATCTCCCTGATTTGTTCTGATTTTGAAGTGGTGATCACTTAGTTTTTCAATGGATTCTATTGCAGTATTCAGGCGGATTTGGGCATTTGCGCTATCACATTCAGATAATAGCATCTCTAAAATAGCTTTCGATTTAAGATCACAAAATAGTTGACCAAGACATTTTTCATGAAAAGGGATCGCATGCTTTTTTACTAACTCTATAAAATCCCATTGAGTGTATCGACTCAATGCCGATTTACAGAAATGAGGATTATGCGAGAGGTAATCATCAGGGTTAATAAAGTAATTGGTGAAGTTACAACGCCCCCCTCCAGACATGAGGATCTTTTTCCCGGGTTTATTGGCATGTTCTATTACAACAACTTTACGGCCACGTTTCCCAGCTTCTATTGCACACATTAAACCGGCAGCACCCGCCCCGATAACAATTACCTCTACTTTTTCCATGAAAAAATGTTAAACATCTCGGTTATTTATTTATTTATTTATTTATTTATTTTTCTTTTCTTTTTTTGCAGCTCGTTTTTCTTGCGGAGTTTTAGAGGGTTTTTTTTTGGTTTCTTTTTTGGTGTCTCTTGATTTGGCCATAGTAATCTCCTTGTTGAAAGAGCGCAAATAATGGCATCCATAGACTTGAAGTTCAAGATCTTTCCCACAGCTGGACTATTTAAAGCTGAACATCGCCTCCTTTAAGCAGCGCTTTCTTATCCCTGCAAAAATTGACCTTACACTATATGGGGTGTCCTAAGCCGCTCAATTTAGGGTTCCAATGCGCCAGCTCGGCCCCTTCGTTATACGTCGATTCAAAAAAGGAAAGTAACGTGTTATCGGGATCACTGGATTTATAGACGTCTTCGTAATGCAGAATAAATTCAGCCAGCGAATCATCCCAGCGTGCTTGGTTGGGTTCAATCGTTACCGAGGCTATATTTTGAGGCTGGGGGTACGTAAATGAATAATAAGCTGCGTGGGGGTACATTTCGTTACCTGCCCAGAACCCTGTCTCTACCTGCTGCTCATCCATTGCATTGCGCCGAATATATCCAGTATTCATTCCTGTGGGGGCTACGTCTTTACCATTGAAACGTACCTCTCTTAAATCTAAAGTGCCCCACATTAAGGCGATCGAGGGGGTTTTGCCTGTGAAGGTTGCATGGTATTGCTGCATCACGCGTTGGGTGCTTACTAGAATGCGCCACCAAGCATTAATCACGGCTGGATCATAAGCCTGTGATTCAGTATCGTCATGGAATAAAATGGGGTGAGGCACTTCTTGAGGTTTAGGAGAAATCTCTAGATCTATACTTAGATTTTTTAAACAAATAAAAACCTTCGTCGTCAGTTCTGCGACAGACATTGAAGATAGGTTAAAGCTACTGGTTTCCCCCCATGTGGTCGTACAGTAAACTTGATGCGCGATAAGATTTACGTCGACAGAGAATCCAGCATGCTTATAAGGTAGCAGACCTGTGGTTATGCCTTGACTGGTAACCCATAAACCCACATTTGACCATTCAGGTTCAAAGGGCGTAATCAATTTCAATTTCCCAATGATCTGCATGAGCATGTGTATTAAATGAGCAGACGGTTTGAAGTCTTCGTAAGCAAAAGCGGGCCAAGGGTCATAACGTTTAAAATTGTTCATCTGCCATGTCCTTATTTGAGATGCGTATTAAAGAACATAGAATACTGTTAGAGCAATCGCAAATGTTAGGCGGTTAATCCCGGTATTGAGTTAATCTGAGAAAACCGTAGCCTTGATGGAGTGAAACGAAATCAAGGATTTACGATGGTCAACTATCGAAGATATAAAATACCGGGTGGTATATATTTTTTTACCGTAACCTTGCATGATCGAAACTCGAATTTACTAACGGAGCAAATCACCTTGCTGGGTAATTCAATGCGCCAGATAAGAAAAGACCACCCCTTTAAAACAAGAGCCCTCGTTATAATGCCCGACCATTTACACTGCATTTGGGAGTTGCCAGAAAATGATGATAATTTTTGCATACGTTGGCAAAAAATAAAAAGCAACTTTACCAACAAAGTAAAAAATAAGAATATCAACCTAAGCAAGAATAAACAGGGTGAATATAATCTATGGCAACGTAGATTTTGGGAGCATTTCATCAGAGATGAAAAAGATTTGGTGAATCATATTCATTATATTCATTATAATCCGGTAAAGCATGGCTTGGTTAAAAGGGTGGCTGACTGGCCTTATTCCTCCTTCCATCGGTATGTACAAGAAGGCCTTTTGACAAGAGAGTGGGGGAGCGATCAAGATGAGGGTGAATTTGGAGAGTAAATCCTTGATTACGTTTCACTGCATCAAGGCTACGTGAATCAAGAAATCGTAGCCATGAAATTAATCTAAAAACCGTAGCCTTGATGGAGTGAAACGAAATCAAGGATTTAGTGAAGAAATGGCAACATTTCAAGGGCACAGCGTTCAAGCGATTAAAAAAATGAGAGAATTATAATGGATTACACTATCAGTTTTACAAATAAACCTTCTCTAGAAGAAATTGACGCACTATGCAATGGTCTTGAAAAACATGCAAAAAAAATCATCGGTAGAACTTCTTTCCACCCCTTTGGGTATCTAGTACATGATGATGAGGAAAGGTTAATAGCGGGTTGTACCGGCGTTATTATGTATGGATTTCTCCATATAAAGTTGTTATGGGTGGAAGAGGGCGCAAGGAATAAAGGTCTCGGAAAACAATTAATGGAAAAAGCAGAATCTTATGCCAAGGAAAGCAATTGCCAGTACATTATTTTGGAAACATTTGATTTTCAAGCGAAACATTTCTATGAAAAGTTAGGTTATACCATTACTTTAGTGTACGAAGGATTTGAGAATGATATCCAATTTTATTACTTTAGGAAAAAAATAAACTAGTTTTCGACACCCACAGCAGCGAAGGTGGACGGGAGAGTAAATCCTTGATTACGTTTCACTGCATCAAGGCTACCTTGAAATTAATCTAAAAACCGTAGCCTTGATGCAGTGAAACGTAATCAAGGGTTTAGCGAAGAAAGGGCAGGAATCAGACGGTGCAGTCCGCGAAATAAAAAATTGAAGGCACGTATTATGGGTAAACGAAAATTATTGCTATGGATTAATAAATACAAGTCGCATTTAGCACTAGTTATGTTGTTGTTACCATTAACCCTCCATGCCTCATTCATCGAATCCACGATGGGGACAGCGGTGGTGAATGATGCAACCGCCGTCTATTACAATCCGGCTGCGTTAGTGCTTTTGAAAACACCGCAAATGATAGTTCTTAACTCCGTAGGGTATTCTAGTACCCAATTTACGGGTCAATTTACTCAATCTAACACCGAGTTTACGCTTTTTGGTAATTCGATCACAAAAAACAATTACTATCTGCCTTCATTCTATATTGCTATACCCGCTAAAAATAAATTCACCATAGGATTTGCTGTTTTATCTAATTTTCTTAACAAAGATTTAGATGGAAGTTCTATCCTGCGATATGCTCAATCAAGTAGTAGTATTCAGAATATTGATTATGTTCCCGCATTAGAAGTTAAAGTAAATCAATTTCTCGCTCTAGGCGCAGCCTTGAACTTCTCCTATGCCGATTTCTTATTGAAGCCAACAATCGGATTTCCAAGCTTAAATATTCCAGATACCCAAAGTCGCAATGAATGCAATGGTAAGGGCACAGGCTATGATGTGGGTTTATTGCTTAAGCCCAGTAAGGCCACCACGATTGGATTCAATTACCGCAGCTCGATTACCTATAGACTTAGCGGGAAAAGTATCCTGGAAGGAGATCCCCAATTAATTTCTAATCACTATGGGTTTACTTTTTGGACTCCGGCCAGAAGTGTGCTGTCTATTCATCAGTCTCTAACAGATAAATTAGGCGTAGTGGGCACTATTCACCGCATCCAGTGGAGCATATTCGATGACATCAATATTCATGGCATTGCTACTCAAATAGGACCTCGACGCGCAATTGTAGATGCTACTGTTCCCCACCACTTACATGATACTTGGCTATTAACATTGGGTGGTCAATATCAAGTTACACCTAGATGGATAATTCGACTTGCCAGTAGTTACAATCAATCGCCCGGCAATGGCAAGTTACAGATAGTAAATGGTGATAGTTTTATCTTAGGAAGCTCAGTGGCTTATAAAATAAGCAAGAATATTAGTATTGATGGTGGCTATGCGCATGCTTATATTCTAAACGAAAATATTGATATTAAGACTCCTAGGAACCAAATTGAGGGAGTCACTAAGGGCGACGTAGACGTTTTTTCATTAAAACTCACCTTCAGTCTCTAGGGGTGAGGCGTGGTTCCACAAGGCATGTGCCTCTCCTCTATGAGGGGAGTACAGGTGAAGGTCCGACCCGGTCACATCGGTAATGAAAGTGACCGGACACATAGGTAACAGTAACATACTCCTAGTTAACAAAAATTGGGGAACTAGGATGCCATGGATAGAGACTGAACCTATGAATGAAAA